>NZ_JBQTCJ010000007.1:0-104173 GCF_052380005.1 Salinarimonas sp. NSM | reverse complement strand
GTGCCGGACCCCGCACCCGCTCGGCCGCCGGCCGTCGCGCCGCGCGCGCCCGAGGCTGCACCCGAGCCGGCTGCCGAGGTCGTCCGCGCGGCAGCGGCGATCGCCGCCCCGGGCGGCGTCGCCGGAGGACCGCCCGTCACCTGACCGGGCGCGTTCGCGAGGGCGACGGCGGCGTGGCCGGGGTTTCCGGCGCCCGGCACCGGCGTGCCGTCGGCGGCCGCGTCCTCCGCAGCCGTCGTCTCCGCCGGTGCGGCGGCTTCGCCGGTCGCTCCGGCCGATGTCGGCTTCTGTGATGCGTCCGCGGGCGAGGACGCGGGCGCGTCCGCCTCCGGCCGCGTCGAGGGCGGCGCGGCCGCGCGGTCTTCGCGCGCGGTGTCGGCGGGAGCCTCCTCCGTGCGCGGTCGCTCGTCCGTCGCGCGCGCCTCCGGCGGCTGCCTCGCGGCATCGACGTCGTCGCGGTTCTCCCCGTCGCGCGCCTCGCGGGACCGCCGCGCGCGATCGGGCCCGTCGCGGGCGACGTCGTCGCGCGCCAGCGGCTCTGCCTCCCGCGCCCGGATTGCCTCGTCACGCCGGCGCGTCTCGGAACGCGGCTCGGGCCGCCCCGGCGGCTCGTCCGCGTCGACGCGGAACGCGGGCGCGTCCTCGCGCGGCCGCGAGGTGCGCGGGTCGGGGCGGGCATCTGGCCGCCGAGCGGAGTCGGCGGGAAGGAGGTCGAGACGCATCGTGTCCTCGTACCGGTGACGCGGGCGCGGGTGCGCTCGCGCCCCGGGCTCCGGGTACGACGCCGCAAGAGCCGGGCCAGCCCGCGTTCGCCGCGCCGGGTTGCTGCGCCCGGCCGCGAAGCCGTGCCGCGCAAGGCGTCTCGCCCCTCGTGCGCCCGAAGCCGCCAGGCCGGGGGACGCGCGCCGCCCGGCAGGATCGACCCGGCGGCACGGCAGAAACTGCCGGGCCGCGCTGGAAAGAGCCGTCCCGCATCGCTATAGAAGGGGCCTGGGACGGGGCCGATGCCCCGTCAGGCGCGCGCGCGCGAGCCGGGCGCGGAAAGGATCTGGAGCGGCATGACGAACAGCCTCGACATCGCCAAGGCACCGTCGGCGACGCGCGTCGTCGTCGCCATGTCGGGCGGCGTCGATTCCTCGGTCGTCGCCGCGCTCCTGAAGCGGGAGGGCTACGACGTCGTCGGCGTCACGCTCCAGCTCTACGACCACGGTGCGGCGGTCCACCGCGCCGGCGCCTGCTGCGCGGGACGGGACATCCACGACGCCCGCCGCGTCGCCGAGACGATCGGCATCCCCCATTACGTCCTCGACTACGAGAGCCGCTTCCGCGAGGCGGTGATCGAGCGGTTCGCCGACAGCTACCTCTCCGGCGAGACGCCGATCCCCTGCGTCGAGTGCAACCGCTCGATCAAGTTCCGGGACCTGCTCGAGACCGCCCGCGACCTCGGCGCGGACGTGCTCGCCACCGGCCATTACGTGGCCAGCCGCCCGCTCGCCGGCGGTGGGCGCGGCCTGTTCCGCGCCGCCGACCCCGATCGGGACCAGTCCTACTTCCTCTACGCCACGACGCCCGCCCAGCTGGAGCTCCTGCGCTTCCCGCTGGGTGAGCTCGCCGACAAGGGCGAGACCCGCGCGCTCGCCCGCGCGCTCGGCCTCGAGGTCGCGGACAAGGCGGACAGCCAGGACATCTGCTTCGTGCCTCAGGGCCGCTACTCCGACGTGATCACCCGTCTCAAGCCCCACGCGGCCGCGCCGGGGGAGATCGTGCATCTCGACGGGCGGGTGCTCGGCCGTCACGAGGGCATCATCCACTACACCGTGGGCCAGCGCCGCGGGCTCGGCCTCTCGGTGGGCGAGCCGCTCTACGTGGTGGCGCTCGACGCGGAGGCCGCGCGGGTCGTCGTCGGGCCGCGCGAGGCGCTCGCCACACGGCGCATCCGCCTGCGCGACGTGAGCTGGATCGGCGACGGACCGATCGAGCGCCTCGATGCGGGGCTCGAGGTCGCGGCCCGCGTGCGCTCGACCCGCGCGCCCAGGCCGGCGCTTCTGCGTCGTGTCGCCGGAGAGGCGGGGCCGGAGATCGAGGTCTCGCTCGTCTCGCCTGAGGACGGCGTCTCCCCGGGCCAGGCCTGCGTGCTCTACGAGAGCGAGGATCCGCGCGCCCGCGTGCTCGGCGGCGGCGTCATCGCCAGGCGCATCGACGGGCACGCGGGCGGCCGGCGCAGCGACGCCACCCGCGCCGCCACCACCGCCGCCTCGGCCTGACGGACGGCCGACCCCCACTCCCGAGAGGACCGAGAATGGCCGTCCAGTACGACCTCGAAGGCCAGCGCCGTGTCTACGAGCGCTGGGCGCCGATCTACGACCGCGTCTACCACAAGTTCCTCTCGGACGCGCACCGCAAGACCGCGCAGGCTGCGGCTGCGTGCGGGCCGGACATCCTCGAGATCGGGGTTGGGACCGGGCTCGTCCTGCCCTACTACCCGCGCGACGCGCGGGTGTGCGGAGTCGACCTGTCGATCCACATGCTCGCCAAGGCCCGCGAGAAGGTGCTCGCCGGCCTGCCGCAGGTGAAGCTCGTCGCCGCCATGGACGCCTGCCGGCTCGGCTTCGCCGACGCGAGCTTCGACGCCGTCGCCGTGCCCTTCGTCATCACCCTCGTGCCGGATCCGGAGGGCGCGCTCGACGAGTGCGCCCGCGTGCTCAAGCCCGGCGGCGAGATCGTCGTCGCCTCGAAGCTCGGGCGCGACAGGGGGCCGATCGCTGCGGTGGAGGACGCGGTGGCGCCGCTGATGGCGAAGGTCGGCTGGTCGTCGGCCTTCAAGATCAGCCGCATCGCGACATGGGCCGAGCGGCGCGGCCTCGCGGTGGAGGAGGTCGCGCCGCTGTTCCCGGCGGGCTTCTTCAAGCTGATGCGCGTGAGGAAGCCCGCCGCTTGAGGAGGCGGCTCACGCCGCCTTCACCTGCTTCAGGAAGCCGCCGACCTCCTGCGAGAGGCCGTTCGCCTGCTCGCTCAGCGCACGGGCGGCGGAAAGCACGTCGTCGGCCGCCTTGCGGGTGGCCGAGGCGCCGTCCTTGAGCTCGACGACGGAGCCCGAGACCTCGTCCGTGCCGCGCGCGGCCTCCTGGACGTTGCGGGCGATCTCGCTCGTGGCGACGCCCTGCTGCTCCATCGCGGCGGCGATGCCGGTCGCGATGCGGCTCATCTCGGCGACCGTCCCGCCGATGCCGGCGATGGCCTTCACCATCTCGTCGGCGACGCCCTGGATCTGGGTGACGTGCGCGGCGATCTCCTCGGTGGCCCTGCCCGTCTGCTCGGCGAGCCCCTTGACCTCGGCGGCCACGACCGCGAAGCCCTTGCCGGCCTCGCCCGCCCGGGCCGCCTCGATCGTGGCGTTGAGCGCGAGCAGGTTCGTCTGCCCGGCGATGCCGTTGATGAGCGAGACGATCTCCTCGATCTTCTGCGCGGAGGTGGCGAGCGAGCGCGCCACGTGGTCCGTGCGCTCGACGTCGGCGACGGCGGCGCTCGAGATCTCGGCGGATTTCGTCACCTGCCGGCCGATCTCCTGGACCGACGCGCTCATCTGCTCGGCGGCGGAGGCGACCGCCTGGACGTTGGACGAGGTCTGCGCGGCGGCCGCGGCGAGGGACGCCGAGCGGCTGTTGCCGGCGTCCGCCGTCGTGGTCATGCCCTGGGCGGTGGCCTGCATGCGCCCCGCCGCGTCGGCGAGGCCACGGGTGAGCCCGGCGATCGTCTCCTCGAAGCCGCGCATCAGCTGGCCGAGCGTCTCTGCGCGCCGCTCCTTGGCGGCGGCCTCCTCGGAGGCCTCCTGCTCGGTCGCGCGCTTGGCGCGCAGCGCGTCGGCGAAGACGCCGACGGTGCGGGCCATGGCGCCGATCTCGTCGCGCCGGTCCGTCGCCGGAATCTCCGTGTCGAGGTCCCCGTCCGCGAGGGCGGTCATGCGCTGCGCGAGCCGCCCGATCGGGACGGTCACCGTCCGGCCGAGGGCGAAGCCGATGCCGGCGAGGAGCACCGTCACGAGGCCGGCGAACCAGAGGAACTGCGCACGGCTCTCGGCCGTCAGCACCGCGAGGTTGTCGAAATAGACCCCGGTGCCGACGAACCAGTTCCAGCCGTCGATCGGCGCGACGTAGGAGACCTTCCACCGCGGCTCGGTCTCGTTGGCGTTCTTCCACTCGTATTCGTAGTGCCCGCCTCCGGCGCGCGCGATCGCCGCCATGTCGGAGATGAGGGCACGACCGGACGCGTCCCGCAGGCCGGACTGGTCGGCGCCCTGGAGCTGCGGGCTGAGTGGGTGCATCACCCCGAAGCCGTCGAGGGTGAAGATGAAGAAGTATTCCTCGCCGGCGTAGCGCACGGCGCGTATCGCGTCCGTCGCGCGCGCCTGCGCCTCCGCGACGTCGAGCTCCCCGCGCTCGGCCCGCATCCGGTACGCGTCGATGATCGAGACCATGGAGTCCGTGAGCTCGACGAGCGAGGCCTCCTTCTGCGTCCGCAGGAGGTCGGCGATCTTGGCCGAGCCGATGAGAGCGAGCGCGACGAGGGCCGCACATGCGAGTGCCACGATGGCGTAGAACCGCCCCCCAACCGTGAATTTCGTCATCTTCCGCTGCGTTCGCATGTCGATCCGTCCAAAACGCGTAAGTCCTTTTGCGTATGAACGGCATCGGATTAAATTCTTAGCTAACACCAACGTCCTTCTATTGACGAACATACCGTTCTGAGGGCAGCATGAGAATGTGAAGATCCCGCCTCGGTTGCGGCTCGGTGTGCCGATCGATGCCCGAGCCGTGCCTCGCACCCGATACCAGATCCACGCGCAGACCGCCTTGACAGCCCCCCGCACCCTCCGTATACCCCGCCAACCGACGCGGCGCCCCGCGCGCCGACGGCCCGGGGCGGAGTAGCTCAGCTGGTTAGAGCAGAGGAATCATAATCCTCGTGTCGGGGGTTCGAGTCCCTCCTCCGCTACCACTTCCGCCGATCGCCTGAAAGCTCTGACGGATCAACGACTTGAAGCCTATCGGGGGCTTCGGTCGATGGGGGATGTCTCACGCAGACGTCCCGCCTCCGCCGACCCCCGCCGACAGGGGTCGTCATGCGTCCGAGCTACCTCGCCCGCCGCGACGGGCGCTATCTCCTCCAGATGCGGGTCGGCAAGCGAGCCGTGCCGATTCTCGGCTTGCGCGTGCTTCGTGTATCCTTGGCAACAGGAGATTCGCGAACCGCGAGGCGGAGACTGGCGATGGCGACGGGGTGGGCTACAGAAGTCGTCCATGCACCCGACCTGCACGAGACCGGCCGGGTCGTGCTCGGCCAATTGCGGACCTATTTGGCCGCGCCGCTCCCGGATTCCGACACGCTCGCCGTCCGCCTCATCTTCGAGGATATCGCACGTAGGCTGATGCGCGCGCTGTGCGAGCGGGGCGTGTCGCCGGTTGCGATCGATCCGGAACTCCCGATCTTGTGGGATCGCTTCGTCGCGCAGAACATCGAAATCGAGGCGCATGGCCAAACGCAGATCGAGCGCCGGGGCTACGAGCGTGGTCGCGCCGATGCGCTTGCCGCCGTCGCCGACGGGCTGATCCGGCCCACGCGCGAGCCGATCGTCGTGAACACCCCGCGCCGCGCCGCCCGCGCTCCAGCGCGGCCCGAGGTACAAGAGGACGCGCGCGCGGCGATCCGCAGGTTCGAGGCGGCGAGCGCGACCGGCGACCTCGCGACGTCGCGGCGGCCGCGCGACATCGGCGGCTACGTCGAGGGTTGCGCAATCTCGGCCGGAACGCCGGTGGGAGATGAGATCGTGGCGCCGACCGCGCCGGCCCGGAGCAACCCCGGTGCACGTGGTGGCTACAGGGAGGAACGGGACCTCGGGAGCTTGGAACGCGTTTCTGCAACGCTCCCGACGCAACCGGCTCTCCTGGACGACGCCACCACCGCGCATGCCGGTGCGTCGGCCGGCGAATCGCCGCGGCTGCCGTCAGGCCCAGAAGTGGTCACTGCAGCGCCGACGAAGCTGGACATCCTGCTGGCGGAGCACGGCATCGACTCCGAGCGGATCGTCCCGAAATCGAAGCCGATCACCTTGTCGGAAGGGCTCGACGCATTTCTCGAGGCGATGCGCGCCAAGTACAACGACGGTCGCGCCAATGCGGACACCGAGCCCGTCTGTCGCTTCATGATCTCTCTCATCGGCGACGTACGCCTCAACGAGCTCACCGCCGGCCAGCGTCGTCGCGTGGACGAGGCCCTCGTCGACATTCCGTATCCGAGCGGTTTTCCGCGGTGCAGGCAGATGTCTCTCTTCGAGCGCTACAATTACGCGAAGGAGCATGGCTGGAGCAAGTTGCGCAGGGCAACGGAAAACACTGTGCTGCATCGCTACCATTCGGGGCTACACAAGTACTTCGGCTGGCTCAAAGAAAAGCAGCTTCTCGTCGGTGATCGACCGACCTTCTCTTTCATCAGCCCCGAGCTGATGTCCGAGCTCCCGCGTGACGCCTTCAGCGACGACGAGTTGATCCGCCTCGTCAGTCTGCCTTTGTTTACGGGCTCGCACAGCCGCGCCCGGATCTGGAGCCCCGGCACGCTCCTTCTGCAAGGCAAGCTCTATTGGGGTTACCTCATGTTGATTCTCACAGGGATGCGCCCCGGGGAGATCGGCCAGATCAGTCTCGACCAGATCCGCACGGACGGCGAGTTCTGGTATATCGACTTGCGCCCCTTCGATCCGGCGGAGGGACGGGTCCCCATCGGTGAGCATTTGCGTCTGAAGACGCGCCAATCGGCTCGCATCGTGCCGATCCATCCGCTGCTGGTCGACCTGGGGCTTATCGAGCGGGCGGACGCCCTGCGCAAGCGTGGCGAGACAAAGCTCTTCCCCGATTGGGCACCCTATACCAAGAGGACCGACGAGGAGCGATGGGCCTATCCGATTACAAAGAGCTGGCAGTATATCCGCGCGAAGAAGCTTCGCGTGAGACGCGCCGACCTCGCCCTCTACGGGACGCGCCACCTCATGGCTGCCTGGCTCGACGAAAGCGGCATCGCTGAGCGCTCCCGCGACCGTATCCTCGGCCATGCTCTCTCGGAGCCGAAGAAGCGCTACGGGCGCAAGGGGGCGTTAGCGCCCGCCGAGGCTCGGATCATCGCCGCGATTGAGCCTCCTGTCGTGGGTCGGATGCGCGAGATCCTCATGGGTGCGCTGCAGAAAGCTGAGGCCGGTGAGTTGCGTCTGATCACGGTCGACAGCTCGAACGTCCGCCGCCGAAAGGCGTCCGCGTGACTGCCGCACCTTCCCGCCACATCGATTTTCGCGTGCGCGACCGCTCGCCGCTGAGCACATCGCTCGCGGGTCGGCCCTGCACGCGCCATCAACCCTGCGCGTCGAGCGGCTCTCCGTTCGAGCGCGTCCTGCGTCGACCGGCTTCGCTCGACGCTTGCGGCGAGTGCGCCGCTGTTGCCGCCGGTGGCCCCGGCGAGCGCAGCCGCGCCTCTCACCGTCGCACCAGACTTCTGCCGAGCGAAGAGAGGGAGCCTCCGTAGCGCAGCGCGTCACGGAGGTCGCCGCTCTAGGCTCGCCGTCCGGCGAGCTTCAACGGTTCCGGAAAGCATTCCGGAAAACTGGAACGCGCACGCGTTCCGGAGTGGAGGTCGCATGTTCGATCAACACACGCTCGAAACCCTGCGCGGCTGCGTCGACACCGCCGTCGAGGAGACCGTCGGTCGGTCCCCTCAGCCGCTCGGAAAGCACCGGCAGCTGACCATCTCGATCCAGGCCCTGTTGCGTGCTCTTCAGGATCACCTGGGCGCCGGACCCACCGCCGAACAGGCGCTCGCTGCTGCGGCCGCCCTCGGCATCACCTCGTCGATGGGAACTATCCATCGCCACATGACCCTCGACCGGCAACGGCGTGCGCCGGCGGGGGACGGGCAGACCATGTCCGCGGCGGCCGCCAGCGCTGGCTGCGGGGCTCTGCCGACGAGCATCGAAATGCTCCTTTCGGAAGCACGGACGACGCTCGAGAGGATCACGGTCGCGGTCCACGAGGCTCTCGAGGTGGAGCGGCGCGCACGCGACCGTTTCCACAGGGAGGAGGTGGATCGTATCCGCGCTGACTACGAGGGGCGGATCGCTCTGCTCGATGCCGAGCGCAAGGAGGCGCAGGACCTCGCCGAAGTCTGCATCGCGGACGCCGACGAGACTGCGGCCGTCGCAGCGGACCTCCAGCGGCGCAACTATGTATTGTCCGAAGAGCTCGCGGAGACGACGGCGGAACGGGACCACCTTAGCGAGGCCGTCGCCGAGCTCGAGCGCACCATCGACGCCGAGCGCGCCGCGTCGCAGGAAGCTCGCGGCATCGCGGCCGCGAAGGAGCAGAAAGCGCGAGACATGCACGAGCGCGTCCACGACCTGTCGCAACAGATCGGCGCACTCGCGGGCGAGCTGGAGGCGGCTCGCAAGGCGCGCGCAGTCGCTGAGGAGCGGAGCGAGCAGCTGCAGGCAATGCTGGCGGCCGATCGCGAGCGCCTCGCGCGCCTGGACGCGCTCATGGAGGCCACGATGGGTCTCGCACTACAGATCTCGCACCGCGCGGCGGAGCAGGGCGCCGCGCCGAGCGCCTAGTCCTTCGCCCACTCTCTCGAATTCCGGAATTGCGGCGTCTTCAGCCGAGTCCGCATTCCGGAATTCGGATCCTTCCGGAATGTAAGGCGGTTCCGGAATATTGCCGCTCTTGTTTGCGCATGATGATAAAACTGGTCATCGATCCGCTTTTTTAACCAAAATATTCATTCCCTCTTGCGTCACTACTGCGCCGCGCTACATGCAATGATGTGGGCATCCGCCCGCATAGCCGGCCTGGCAATCGACACGGCGTTCGTCCCGTCAGGGGCGGCCGCCGCGCGGGATCCGACCCCCGCCCGGCAGCCTGGCCACCGATTCGCTCCTGTCTCAGAGGAGTTAACGATGGTTGTCTCCATCGATACCAGCCGCGCGCCCTCGCGCAAGGCCCCGGCGCCGTCGGCCCGGTCCACACCCGCCTCAGTACCTCCTCCGACGAATCCCCTTCAGTTGCCGTTCGCCCTCCCTGAAGAGGTGACGCCGGACGAGTTCGTCGCGATCATAGCGGCCCTCGAGGAGGAGGGCGGGACCCGTACGCTCGGCGATCTCGCGCTCGCGATCCCGGCGAGCGCGCGCCCCATCTCCGCCATCCTCGCGCTAGCTGACGCCGGTGTCGTCGTCTTCGACGCTGCCGCACCGTTCGACGCCATGATCCAGGTCACTCGGATCTGACGCGGGCCCGGTCGGCGCGATCCCGGCAGCTCCCACATGCCGCGACGCGGTCCCCAAACACGTCCCATCCGCTCAATGCTCAATGCTCCGGCGCGCGATCCGCGCGCCGGAGAAGGACGTCCGCTCGCACATGATGACGATGAGCCTGGCGCGCCCACTAGCGCTTGCCGATTCGTGGAGACAACTATCATGCGCATCTTCGACTTTTTCGGTCGTAGCCGCGACCGGCTTGAGATCGTCGGCGATATCGCTGGCGGGGTCCGGCTTATCGTCGCAAGCTCGCCGGCCGCTGTCGTCAAGGCACGGGTCGAGAGGGGCGTGGCCGCGACCTACATCGGTCTGTGGCGAGACGATCCTGCGGTCTACGTTGGAGGCACCGGCTCGCTACCCAAGCGCCTGCGCGACCACCCCTGGCACAATCGCGGCATCCCGGACGCGATCGTCGCGCTGTGCGCCGTCGAGGGCGGCGGCTTCGAGGCGGACGATGCGCTGGCGCTAGAGCGCATCGCGGCACACGCCGTGGGCCAGCGTGTGCCGGTCGCGTCGAGCCTCCCGCTCGCATACGGCAGCCCCCGAGGCTCCGAACGGTACTCCGAGCTGCAGGCGATCTGGGCGCGTGCGCTGCCGCTCCTGGAGCCGCTCGCGCCGGTTATCGCCTGCCCGTGGCCGGGGCCACCCGACGTGATCCCCATCCACGAAACTCCGATCGCGCCCGCGCTGCTCGAGGTCGAGGCGTGTGGCCTGCGCGCCTTCGCCTACCAGCACGGCTCGGGCTGGGCGGTTCGCGCCGGCAGCTTCGTACGCATGAGCGCCTGCGTCTCGGCCTACCGACCCGTCCAGGTCGCCCGCGACGAGCTGGTCTACGCCGGAATGCTCCGTCCCGAGGGACCGGACAAGCTTCTACTCACGCGTGATGTCGCCCGAAATACCCTTGGAGGCTGCACAACCTTTGTTTTCACCCACCGCGGGCCCGGTGGACTCTGGCGGAAGTCGGCTCGCCGTCATCGGATGTAAGGAGAGTGCCAGCATGAACACCAAGTTCGACACTGACGCCGAGGAACCCGACTTCTATGATGGCGACGACCGCGAACTCGTGGAGCCGTTCAAGCGTGCCGACCAGATTGTCGCGGACCTTCTCCTGGAGGAGGCGCTGCCGCCCGGTACCGTCGAGCGACTGGGCGGGACGGACCCGCTTTGCATCCTGATCGCGCCACCCGGTCCGGGCTGGACCACCAGCGTCAAGGCTGCACTACGCCGGCGTCTCGCGGCGGCGAACGATATCTCGTGGTTCGTTCGCGAACCGAGCGACCGCGTGAGCAAGACAGATGCGGTGCATGTGGCGGAGACGCTGGCGGACGGGCGGTCCTTGATCGCGATCGCTCCGACGCCCGAAATCTTGCTGCCCCGTCTCATCGTCGCGAGCGCCGACCTGCGCCTCGATCTCGGCCGCGTCGAAGCGCGACACCTGGAGGCCGCCATCGCCGCGGTTACCGGGGAGGAAACGCTCCGGCTAACGTTCGGCGGAGCGGCGCTCTCGCCGGAGGAGGTCTCCGCGGCCATCCGCCAGGGCTCGAGCGCCAGCGCGTGCGTCGACCGACTTCGCCGCGCCCAAGAGGCCACCAGTCGCGCCCGGGCCGATGTGCCACCGCGTCTCGAGCAGCTCGGGCTCGGCGCAGAGGCACGCGCCTGGGCCGAGCAGCTCGTCCGTGAGGCGTCGCGGGTCGCGCGCGGCGAGATCGGCCTCGCGGCCCTCCCGCGCGGCGCCCTGCTCGCCGGCCCGCCCGGGACCGGCAAGACACTGCTTGCGCAGAGCATCGCCGCCGAGGCCAGCTTGCCGATCACGGCGACCAGTATCGGTGAGTGGATGGCGCCCGGGCACCTCGGCGCTTGCATCACGGCAATGCAGACGAGCTTCGCCGCCGCGCAAGCTCGCGTTCCGAGCATCCTGTTCGTCGACGAGACTGATGGGCTCGTGGACCCGCGGCGGGATCTCGACAACTGGTTCCAGGCATTCCGCTCGGCGCTGCTGGCGGCGATCGACGGCGCGACCACGAGTCCCGGCTTGATCCTGATCGGCGCCTGCAATCATGAAGATCTGGTTGACGGCGCGCTGAAGCGACCGGGCCGCATGGATCGCGTGATCCGGATCGAGCCGCCCGACGCCGAGGGACTCGCGGTCGTCCTTCGCACGCATCTCGACGCGGACCTGCCGCAGGCGGACCTCCGCCCGCTGGCCCGGCTCGCGATCGGGTCGACGGGCGCCGACATCGCACGCGCGGTCCGGGACGCGCGCGCCCACGCCCGCGATTGCGCCCGGCCCCTGCGAATCGAGGACCTGTCGGCGGCGCTCCTCCCGCGCGACGATCGCGATCCCGCGACCCTCCTCACGGTCGCGCTCCACGAGGCGGGGCACGCGATCGCCGCAATTGCCGTCGGGCAGCGCCTCGAGGCCGTCTCGATCGTCGGCGACGCGGTCACGGGCGGACGCGCGACGATAGGCATGGCCCAGATCGTGTCGCGCGACGCTGTGGAGCGGGCCGTGCTCGTACTCCTCGCCGGACGGGCGGCCGACGTGGCTTTCGGGGGCGTGCCGCTCGGCAACGCTGCGAGCGATCTGGAGGGGGCCACCCAACTCCTCACCGAGGCGCATGCGCGCATGGGGCTCGGGGCGTCGCTCCTTGCCGTGCCGGACGCACGCCAGTCGCTTCTCCTCGATCCGACGCTGCGCGCGTCCGTTGAACGCGACCTCGCACGCTTGTGGGCGGTCGCAAGGGACGTCATCGACCAAGAGCGCGCCGCCGTCGAGGCGCTGGCGCGAGCGCTTCTGCGCAAGCGCGTCGTCTCTGGCGATGAGGCGCGACGGCTCTTCCAACGCGTGCGGAGGCAAAGCGATCGCGCGAGCAGGAAAGCAAGCGGATCCGTCCGCACGCCCATGCCGAAGAGGTGAAGCTGATCGGGTGTCCACCGGCTCACGGTTCGGCGGTCGAGGTCGCCGCCGGTGATCTCGACCGTGGTTCGGCTGCGCGGGACAGCTCGCACGAGGCGCGTAGTCGCTTGCTGCTGCTTATGGCCAAAATGTCGGACTAACGAGGACAGCGGATCATGAGCAGCAACACCTCGAACACGTTCACGATACCGGTTGTCGATGCGACTGGCGCAAAGCCGACGCGCTCAGCTGGTACAATCGCGAGGTACCGAAAAGAGGCTGCTCGCCTTTGCAACCGCGTCGACCCCGAACGCCGTCTGTCCGCCAGCGACCGCATCCTAGCGGTCGCCGCATATTTCCAAGGAGCCCATGGAAGATGGACGTCGGCTACGATAGGCGTCATGCGGGCGAGCGTTCGCCAGATGGCCGAGGATCTCGCAGCAGCAGACTCCATTGACACGTTTACGATGAGCCATGTGGTCACCACCACCACCGCCGGTCCCACGCCGAAGGCCAAAAACGCGCCGAAGCTCGCGAGCGCGCGCAAACGGCGCAGCATCAGCCAAGAAGAGCGCTCGCAGCTCGTCATGCACCTCGCAGCCGGAAAAACCACCGCAAAGCGCTTGCTCGCGGGTCTCGTCGGACTGTCCTCGATCATCCCGATCCGGCCGTCGGAATGGCGACGCGCTCGTGTAAAGCACGGTCATCTTTTCGTGATGTGCGGCAAACGGTCCAATGGGCGCGCGATCGCTCGCGTGCGCCGGGTTCGGCTTGAAGATAACAATCTAATAGTTGCGGCCACGCGCCTAATCGGGCGCCTTCGGGCCGAACTGAGTCCGCGGGATCGTGGGAATGCCTTTACGCGCGGCTCGCGAAGGCGTTGACCCGCGCCTGCAAGAGTATAGGCATTCAAACGATATGCCTTTATACGCTGCGCCACCAGGCCATTGCCACCGCCAAGCGTCACTACGCACTTGAGATCGTCGCTGCTCTCGCAGGGCAAGCGAGCATCAAGACGCCGTCCCGCAGCTATGCGAAGAGCCGCTCGGGCTGGGGCGAGCGTCCAAAGCTGAGCGTACCTCCGCACCTCGTTGAACGTGTCCGGGGCAGCGGCTCTAGTCCGGGCTACCGGCCTGCAGCGCGTGCGTTCCCATGACATGCCCCTTCTTGGGCACGCGGCGGGCAGAGTACTGAATTTCGTAACTGTCCCCAATGGGGTGCGAATGCCAATTCAGCTCTGAGGTTTTATCCGTTCGTCGGGAGCTTGTAGCAAGTCCGATGGCGCGCCGATCCACACGGACTCCGTCTGAATCGGGACGTACTGGAACGTGGCGGTATGCGCGGCTACACTCCTGATCGCGATTCGACCCTGTCCTGCCGGTGCCCGCGTGACGTCGTTCTTCGAGAACCCCATCCTCAACTCCCCCTACAAGGAGCCCTCCCGGCACCACGCGCTCGACGAGACCGGGCAGCCGCTCGACCTGCCGCCGCAGCCGGGCCGGCGTCCCTCCAAGCTCCTCACCCCGGTGCCGCCCTCGCGCAAGAAGAAGGCTCGCGGAAAGCAGGCGGAATTGTCGCTGGGCGACGCGGAGGGGTTCTCCGAGGAGGGGCAGGAATACAACCCCACCCCGATCATCAACGAAATTCGCGGCCATGTCGCCTCCTGGCGTGCGCTGAAGAACCCCGCCGATTGGGGCGTCACCCCCACCACCGCGCGGCTTCTCCAGCACTGGCGCAGCCACGAATTCCAGGGCGCGCGCCCCTTCTTCTGTCAGATCGAGGCGGTCGAGACCGCGATCTGGCTCGCCGAAGTCGCCCGGCGCGAGAAGCGCTATCAGCGCTACTGGGACCATCTGAAAGGCGCCAACGAGGCGTCGAACCCCGATCTCCTGCGCATCGCGCTCAAACTCGCCACCGGCGCCGGCAAGACCACGGTCATGGCCATGCTGATCGCCTGGCAGGCGGCGAACGCCGCGCGCACGCCCGGCTCGCCGCTCTACGCCCGCGGCTTCCTGATCGTGGCGCCGGGCATCACGATCCGCGATCGCCTGCGGGTGCTCGTGCCCGCCGACGAGAACGCATATTACGCCTCGCGCGAGATCGTGCCGCCGGACATGCTGCCGGACATCGCCAAGGCGAAGATCGTCATCACCAATTACCACGCCTTCCAGCGCCGCAAGACGATGGACATCTCCAAGGTCGGGCGCGCGCTGCTCGAGGGGCGCTCGGGCGCGCCGATCGAGACCACCGAGAGCGAAGGCGAGATGCTGCACCGGGTCTGCGGCGATCTCCTCGCGCTCAAGAACGTCGTTGTCCTCAACGACGAAGCGCACCATTGCTACCGCGAAAAGCCGACGCCGGATGAGGACCTCACCGCCGAGGACAAGGAGGAGGCCAAGCAGAACAACGAGGCCGCGCGGCTGTGGATCTCCGGCCTGGAGGCGCTCGCCCGCAAGGGCAAGCTGCGCGCGGTCTACGATCTCTCCGCGACGCCGTTCTTCCTGCGGGGATCGGGTTATCGCGAGGGGACGCTGTTTCCCTGGGTCGTCTCCGATTTCTCGCTGATGGACGCGATCGAATGCGGCATCGTCAAGCTGCCGCGCGTCCCCGTGGCGGACAATTCCGTGTCGGGGGATACGCCCACGTTCCGGAACCTGTGGGAGCATATCGGCAAGGACCTGCCGCGAAAGGGCGCCGGCAAGGCGGGCGATCTCGACCCGTTGAAGCTGCCCAACAAGCTGCTCACCGCGCTCAATCTCCTCTACAGCCACTACGAAAAGACCTTCAAGCTCTGGGACGGCGTGATCGAGACGCCGCCCGTCTTCATCGTCGTGTGCCAGAACACCGCCATCTCGAAGCTCGTCTACGAGTGGATCTCGGGCTGGGACCGGCCGAACGAGGACGGTGAACTCCTCAACGTCCACCAGGGCCACCTCGAGCTGTTCCGCAATTACGATCAATACGGCCAGCGCCTCGCGCGCCCGCGCACGCTGCTGATCGATTCCGCGCAGCTCGAGAGCGGCGAGGCGCTCGATGCCGCGTTCCGCGACATCGCCGCGCCGGAAATCGAGGCGTTCAAGCGCGAAAAGGCGATCCGCGAGGGCGCGGGCTCGGTCTCCGACACGCTGTCGGACGCCGATCTCTTGCGCGAGGTGATGAACACGGTCGGCAAGGCGGGCCGGCTCGGCGCCGACATCCGCTGCGTCGTCTCGGTCTCGATGCTCACCGAGGGGTGGGACGCCAACACCGTCACGCACATTCTCGGCGTGCGCGCCTTCGGGACGCAGCTGCTCTGCGAGCAGGTGGTGGGGCGCGCGCTGCGCCGGCAATCCTACGCGCTCAACGATGTCGGCCATTTCGACGCGGAATATGCCGACATCTTCGGCATCCCCTTCGACTTCACCGGCAAGCAGGTCGTCGCCGCCCCCACGCCGCCCAAGCCGACGACGCGGGTGCAGGCCATGCGCGAGCGCGAGCGGCTGGAGATATTCTACCCACGCGTCGAGGGCTATCGTAGGGACTTGCCGGCGGAGCGGCTGAAGGCGACCTTCAGCGAGGACAGCCGGCTCACCCTCACGCCGGAGGAGGTGGGGCCCTGCACGGTGCTGATGGCGGGGATCGTGGGCGAGAACGTCGAGATCACGCCGACCGTGCTCGAGGCGGTGCGGCCGAGCACGATCGTGTTCCACCTCGCCAAGCGCTTTGTCGAGACGAAGCTCACCGAGCCCGGCGCGGACACGCCCTATCACCTCTTCAACGACGCCAAGCGCATCGTCGGCCGCTGGCTCGACGAGGGATATCTCGTCACCAAGGGCGGCGTGCCGCGCGCGGCTGTCATGTATCTCGAGCTCGCCGACAAGGCCTGCGAGCTGATCTACCTCGCCTGCCAGCGCTCCGCCCCTGGCGAGAGCCGCATCAAGGCGGTGCCGGACCCCTACAATCCCCGCGGCTCCTCGCGCTTCGTCGGCTTCACCACCTCGAAGGCGCTGCTGTGGAAGACCGATCCGGAGAAGTGCCACGTCAACTACGTGGTCTGCGACAGCGACTGGGAGGCGGAGCTCGCCCGCGTGCTGGAAGCCCATCCGCGGGTGATCGCCTACGTCAAGAACCAGGGCCTCGGCTTCGAGGTGCCCTACCGCGACGGCGGCGTCGTGCGGCGCTACGTTCCGGACTTCGTCGTGCGGCTCGACCTCGGTGAGGGCGAGGAGCTGAACCTCGTGCTGGAGACCAAAGGCTATCGCGGGCTCGACGCCCAGCTCAAGGCCGAGACGATGAAGACGCTCTGGGTGCCGGGCGTGAACAATGTCGGCCTGTGGGGCCGCTGGGACTTCGCGGAATTCCGCGACGTCTACGAAATCGAGGCCGCCTTCGGGCGGCTGGTGGACGAGCAGCTGGCGCTCCACGCGTCGAAGACCAAGACGGAACCGGCATGACGATCCCGACACTGGGGCGGCTCGAGAGCGTCGAGGTGCGCACCGCCTGGGCGAACGAAGCTGCCTCCTTCACACCGTGGCTCGCCGACAACCTGGATCGCCTGGGCGACGCGCTCGGGCTCGAGCTGGCGATCGACGCGACCGAGGTGCCGGTCGGCCCCTACCGCGCCGACATCGTCGCACGCGAGACTCGCGAGGACACGGTCGTGCTGATCGAGAACCAGCTCGATCCGAGCGACCACGGCCATCTCGGCCAAATCCTCACCTACCTCACCGGCCTCGGCGCGCAGCGCATCGTCTGGATCGCGCCGCGCTTCCGCGACGAGCATCTCTCCGCCGTGCGCTGGCTGAACGAGCATACGATTGAGCCCTTCGCCTTCTTCGCCGTTCAGGTCTCCGTGGTGCGGATCGGCGACTCGCCCCTGGCGCCCCTGTTCGAGGTATTGGAGAAGCCGAATGACTGGGATCGCGAGGTCGCCGTCGAGACACGGGCCGCGCGCCGCGATCCCGAAATCGGCGCGCGCCGTCTCGCCTTTTGGACGTATCTGGTCAATCGCCATCCCGAGATGCGGGCGGACGGCGCGCCGGACCGGGCGTCCAATCGCTGGCGGCACGTGCCCGAGGCGGGGCTGGTCGTTTCCTACTTCCTTGCGGTTGACCGCGTCGGCGTCTTCGTGCGCGGGCCACGTGGCGCCGATGCCGACGCCGTGACCTCGCGGCTCGTCGCACGCCAGGAGGCGTTCGAGGCGCGGATAGGGGCGCCGCTCGGCGCCCGGCCCGAATTCGCCTTCTCGCAGCGGCTACGCATCGATACGACGAACGAGGACAGCTGGCCCGTCATGGCGGACTGGCTGCGCGACGAGGTGGCGCGCGTCGCCGCCGCCGTTGTCGAGATCTACGGACAGGACTGATACCAATGGCCCGCACCCCCAAAGGCCCGACCCGCGTCGAGACCCTCGCCCACGAGGGCGAGCGGCGGACGAACATTCCCACCGCCGAGCATCAGAGCTTCGCGCTGGCGCAGGAGGCGCAAAACCCCGTCGAGCCGGCGCGGTTCGAGCGGGCGCGGCCGCTGGCGCCGGGCGAGACGCGGGAGCGGGACGGGGATCGCGATCCGCAGATCGTCTGGAACGGAGCGCGGATCCGGCTCTCGAAGGCGCAGATCGAGGCGCTGGTGAAGACCGGCGAGGTCGCGATCGGGGACGCACAGCTCGTCTGGCGGGGGAAGGACGCGCAGGACTGGTCCGACCTCGTGGTCGAGGCGCCGCCGCTGTACATCCAGGAGAAGATCCACCCCAAGGCCATCATCCAGGACCTGATGCGCCGCTCGAAGGCGGGCGCCGAGGCCAAGACCGACGCGCCCGATCTCTTCGCCGACTTCAACGGCCTGCCGGACCCGGAGGCGCGGCTCGAGTTCTACCAGCACGAGCAGCACTGGACGAACCGAATGATCCTGGGCGACAGCCTCCAGGTCATGGCCTCGCTCGCCCAGCGCGAGGCGCTGAAGGGCAAGGTGCAGGCGATCTATTTCGACCCGCCCTACGGCATCAAGTTCAACTCCAATTGGCAGGTCTCCACCCTCTCGCGCGACGTCAAGGACGGCAAGGCCACCGACATCACCCGCGAGCCCGAGCAGGTGAAGGCCTTCCGCGACACCTGGAAGGACGGCATCCACTCCTACCTCACCTATCTGCGCGACCGGCTAACCGTGGCGCGGGAGCTGCTGACGGAGAGCGGGTCGATCTTCGTGCAGATCGGGGACGAGAACGTCCACCGGGTGCGGGCGGTGATGGATGAGGTGTTCGGGGAGGAGTGCTTTGTCGTAAACATCGTCGTAAAGAAAAAGGGCAGCCAGATCAGCAATCTACTCGAAGCTGTCAACGACCATATTATCTGGTATTCAAAATCAGATAAAAATTCCGGACGCGTAAAATTTAGGCCTCTCTTCAACGTTCGCGAGAACGAAGAAATCTTCGAGACGTACAATATGGTTGAACTCGAAGCTGGGGAGCGCCTGTCAGTTCGCGAGCTGTCGGAGCGCGATGGAACGGACTACGCGTCCAATTACGCACTTCTTAAAGAACGTTACCCCGGCTCACGTCTATTTGCCTTAAACCCAATGAAAAGCGGAGGTTTCCGTCGTAGGCAGTCGCACCCTTTCAAAATGCACGGGAGGGTTTTTCCGATCGGCGATGGACAGTGCTGGAAGCACACGGTAATCGCCGACGACGGTGAAACTCCGGGAATGACGAGGCTGGAGCGATCGGGTCGCCTCTACCCGCTGAAGAACGACGTTCGTTTCGTGCGCTACGCGCCGGAGCCGCCGATCTCTAGAATTTCGAACTGGTGGGATAGTCTGGGGGGGGCGTCCAACCCGGTCTACGTCGTACAAACAAATACTGAGCTGGTTAAGCGCTGCATTCTGATGACGACCGATCCCGGCGATATCGTACTCGACCCGACCTGTGGCTCAGGTACCACCGCATACGTGGCTGAGCATTGGGGGAGGAGGTGGATCACGATCGATACGTCGCGTGTCGCACTCGCGCTGACGCGAGCCCGCCTGATGAGCGCCAGTTTTCCATTCTTTATCCTGAAGGACAGCGCAGAAGGCGCCCGAAAGGAGCTCGAGCTCGGTGGTTCGATTGGCGGTGGAAGTCACCGGCACGATGTCAAGCTCGGGTTTGTCTATGAGCGCGCGCGCTGGCAGACATCGGGGTCGATCGCCAATAACGCAAAGATCGACGTGATTTGGGAGAGATGGCACGACAAGATCGATGAACTATTAATTGTGTTGAACGAGAAGACGGGCTCCTCTTTCGAAGAGTGGGAAGTCCCAGCTCGCGCCCTTCAGTCGTGGTCCGAAGAGGCAATCCATACGCTGATTGCTCTGCAAGAGGCCCTGCGGGCACGAAAGGGCGAGATGGATGCGGTGGTCGCGGAGACGTCGGAGCTTGAGCTGCTCTACGATCGCCCCTACGAGGACAAGGGCCGTGTGCGCGTCGCCGGCCCCTTCACGGTGGAGAGCCTGTCGCCCCACCGGGTCGCGCCCGCGGACGATCTCGACGACGAGCTGATCGACGAGATCGACGCGGAGGCGGGCCGGCGCGTGAAGCGCACCGGCGGGACGCCGCCGACCGAGTTCGCCACCATGGTGATCGAGCACCTGCGCACGGCCGGCGTCCACCAGCATGCGAAGTCGGACACGATCCGCTTCACCTCCCTCCAGGGCTGGCCGGGCGAGTGGATCGGCGCGGCGGGCACCTTCGCCGAGGGTGCGGCGGAGCGGCGGGCGGCGATCTTCATCGGCCCGGAATTCGGCACCGTCACCCGCGCCGCCATCGTCGCCGCTGCCCGCGAGGCCACGGACGCGCGCTTCGACGTGCTCATCGTCTGCGCCTTCGCCTTCGACGCCCACGCGGCCGAGGTGCAGCGCATGGGCCCGATGCCGGTGCTGCAAGCGCGCATGAACCCCGACCTGCACATGGCCGAGGACCTCAAGAACACCGGCAAGGGCAACCTCTTCGTCGTCTTCGGCGAGCCGGACGTGGAGGTGGAGGACGCGGGCGAGGGGCTGATCCGCGTGCGCGTCCACGGGGTGGACGTGTTCGACCCGAACACGGGGCAGATCCGGTCCGACGGCGTGGAGGGCGTGGCGGCCTGGTTCGTCGACGACGACTACGACGAGGAGAGCTTCTTCGTGCGCCAGGCGTATTTCCTCGGGGCGCAAGATCCCTTTAAGGCTCTCAAGAGTGCGTTGAAATCCGAAGTTGACGAGGAGGCCTGGGGGACGTTGTATTCCGCGGTCTCACGCGATTTCGCCAGGCCGAAGACCGGGCGAATAGCGGTAAAAGTGATCAATCACTTCGGGGACGAGGTGATGAGAATCCTTCAGGTATGAGGTGCCAAAAATGTTCATCGCTGGTTCAGTCTGGTCTCGCATCACTGCTGATGCAAAAGCTGCAACTTCGGCATGTCAGGCAGCAGTCGCTTACTATACTGACCATGACAATGATATTCTACCGCTTCCAAGGGAATCTATTTTGGTTGTTAATGCAACAAAATTAAGTGTTGCCGCCGGTGCTACATCGCCCCTTGCTCTACTGACCGCAATGAAGTCGGGAATCAGCATATTTTCACATGAGCAGTTACACGCAAAAACGTACGCCTTCGACCAAATCGCGTATGTTGGTTCTGCAAACGTGTCGAAATCGTCCCGCGATCATCTTACTGAAGCGGTCGTCCGGACATCAGATCCTGAGATGATCCACGATGTCAGGAAATGGATTGTTGAGCTTGCTGCCTCAGGCCAAGCGCTTACCGATCATGATATGCAAGAGTTGATTAGCTATTATCAACCACCAAAGAAGATCAAAACATATCGTCCTTCTAAGCCATTCAACCTTATGGTGATGGAAGTCACGCTGGAGCAAGGCGTTTACCGAAACAGTCAAGTACAGCCGCCAGTTCCTGCGTGGGAAAACTTCTTTGGGTTCAGACGACAGCTGCTCAACGCGAGCCCTCGGTTAAATCTTACCGACGAGGCAAACGGCGTCCAAGTTACTCGCCCAGTTGTTGCGCATGACCACAACTACACAATAGAAATACCTGGCGCGACCGTTGGGGACATCCTCCGCTTTAAAAAGCACGGGGCGCGGGATTATTCATACAAGCTCGTCAAGCCCACTGACCGGGAGTATCCGGAGCTAGAAGAATTGCTTGCTACCAGGAATAATCCATTCCGCAGAACAGGACGGCTTTGGGTGCTGATCTGACATGATCTTCCGCATCGCCGACACCTTCACCGCCGCCCTCGCCCGCCTCACCGCGGACGAGCAGAAGGCGGTGAAGACGGCCGCGTTCGATCTCCAGACCGACCCCACCCGCCCCGGCCTGTCGCTCCACCGCATCGATGCGGCGAAGGACCCGAACTTTTGGTCGGCGCGGGCGAGCCGGGACATTCGGCTCGTGGTGCACAGGACCGAGGGCGCGCTGCTTCTGGCTTACGTCGATCACCACGATGCCGCCTATGCCTGGGCGGCGCGGCGGCGGATCGAGGCGCATCCGAAGACGGGCGCGATCCAGATCGTCGAGATCCGCGAGCGGGTGGAGGAGATCGCGCCGCCCCGCCAGCACGATCTCTTCCAGCCGGAGGCCCCCGCCCCGGCGCCGGCGCCCGTGCGAAAACCCCTCTTCGCCGCCCTCGACCCCGACGCGCTTCTCACTGTGGGCGTCCCGGAGGACTGGATCGCCGACATCCGCGCCGCCGACGAGGACGGCTTCCTCGCGCTCGCGCCGCATCTCCCGGCCGAGGCCGCGGAAGCGCTCCTCGAATACGCCGCCACTGGCCGCCTCGCCGCGCCCGCGCCGGTCCCCGTCGAAGCCGCCGGATACGCGCACCCCGACGCCCGCCGCCGGTTCGTGGACATCGACAGCACGGAGGCGCTGGAGGCGGCGCTCGCCGCGCCCTGGGAGCGCTGGGCGGTGTTCCTGCACCCCTCCCAGGAAGCCGTGGTCGCGCGCGACTTCGCCGGCCCCGCCCGCGTGCTCGGCTCCGCCGGCACCGGCAAGACCGTGGTCGCCCTCCACCGCGCAGCCCGCCTCGCCTCCGCGCCGGGCGACGGCCGGGTGCTGCTCGCGACCTTCGCCCCGGCGCTCGCGAAAGCCCTCGCCGCGAAGCTCGACGTGCTGGCCGGCGCGCGCCCCGGCATCGTGCCGCGCACGCGCGTGACGACGCTCGCGGCGCTCGCGGAGGAGTACTACGAGCTGGCGGAAGGCCGGCGCCCACGGGTCGCGCGCCCCGAGCAGGTGCGCGATGCGCTCCTCAAGGCCGCCGAGCGGCTCGGCGTCGAGGCGTCCGAGCGTTTCCTCGTCTCGGAATGGACCCACATCGTCGATGCCTGGCGCCTGCCCGACGCCGAGGCCTACGCCACCGTCCCGCGGCTCGGCCGAAAGGCGCGCCTCGGGTCGAAGCAGCGCGAGCGGCTCTGGCCGGCCTTCGCCGAGGCGCGCGCCATCCTCGCCCGCCAGGCGCTCGTCACCCGCGCCGAGGTCTTCGCCGTGGCGACGGACTGGCTCGCGGCGCGGGCGGACAAGCCCTTCGCCCACGTGATCGTCGACGAGGCGCAGGATTGCGGCCCGCCGGAGCTGCGCTTCCTCGCCGCGCTCGTGGGAGAGGGCGAGAACGCGCTCTTCCTCGCCGGCGACATCGGCCAGCGCATCTTCCAGCAGCCGTTCTCCTGGAAGGGGCTCGGCATCGACGTCCGCGGCCGCTCGGCGACCCTCAAGGTCTGCTACCGCACCTCCCGCCAGATCCGCTCGACGGCGGACCGGCTCCTGCCCGATGCCGTCACCGACGCCGACGGCCTCGCCGACGCCCGCGCCGGCACGGTCTCGGTGTTCGAGGGACCGGCGCCGGAGGTGGCGCTACTCGCCGACGAGGCGGCGGAGATCGAGGCCGTGGGGGCGTTCTTGCGCGGGGCGATAGCGGACGGGATCACACCCGCCGAGATCGGAATCTTCGTCCGCGACGAGGCGCAACTCCCCCGCGCCCGCGCGGCGCTCGCCGCCGCCGACGTGCCGGCGCTCGAGCTCACCGCGGTCGGCGAGGAAGCGGGCGCGCGCGCCTCGCTCGGCGTGATGCACCACGCCAAGGGCCTCGAGTTCAAGGCGGTGGCGGTGATGGCCTGCGACGACGAGGTGCTGCCGCTCGCCGCCCGGCTCGAAGCGGTGGCGGACGCGGTCGAGCTGGAGGAAGTGTACGTCTCCGAGCGGCACCTGCTCTACGTGGCGTGCACCCGGGCGCGGGATCGACTGATCGTGACGGGTGTCGAGCCGGGATCGGAGTTCCTGGCGGACATGGCCGCGCGCGGCTGACGTCGAAGACGAAGAAGAAAAATGGAGGACAGCGCCATGACGCACGAGATCGACGGACACGGCTCGGGGACGGCCCTCATGCCCGAGGTGAGCGATGTCGGGCGCGGCCAGCTCGACCCGTTCCAGCGCGCCTTCGTCGAGGCGCCCGCCGGCAGCCTCAGGCTGCTCGCACCCGCGGGCAGCGGCAAGACGCAATCGCTGCTGTGGCGCTGCGCCGAGCTCTCGCGGCGCGCCGACGGAAAGGGCCGCTTCCTCGTCGTCACCTTCACCCGCGCCGCCCGCGACGAGCTGCGCGCGCGGCTGAAGGCGGACGATTTCGGCGCGCTCGCCTCGTCGGTCGACGTCGTCACCCTCAATGGCTGGGGCTGGCGGCGCGTGCGCGCCAACCACCACAGCCCCCGCCTGCTCGCCGGTGAATACGAGCGCCGGCAGCTCGTCCAGAACACGCTGCAGCCGGTCTGGAAGGCCTATCCCGCCATCGCGGCGGCGATCGCCTCGCGGCCTTTCGTGATCGACAAGGTGCTCTCGGGGCTCATCGACGACCTGAAATCCCTCGGCTTCGACCACGAGGCGGAGGGCTTCGGCCAGGCGAACGACCGCATCGACGATCTGATCCGGCTCGGCCTGCTGGGCCGCCTGGAGGCGATCGTCGATCGCCTGCACGAGCTGAAGATCCTGGAGGACACGCGCCTCGAGACGTTTCTCGAAGGCGTGATCCCGTTCTGGAAGGACGCTTGCCGCACGATGCTCGATCAGGCGATGTTCACCATGGAGGACCAGAAATACGTGGCCTTCCTCGACGTGCGCCGGCAGATCGCGGAGGGGCGCCGCCCCACCGGCGGCTCGCGCTACGGGCAGGTGCTCGTCGACGAGTTCCAGGACATCAACCCCCTCGACCTCGCGCTCACCCGCACGATCGTCGAGCTGCACGGGGCGGACGCCACGCTCGTCGGCGACGACGACCAGGCGATCTTCGAATGGCGCGGCGCGAGCCCGCATTACATCCTGCGGCCGCACGAGCATTTCGAGCGCGCCTTCGACACCTACGTGCTCGAGCGCAATTATCGTTGCCCGCGCAACATCGTCGCCGCCTCGCAGCGCCTCATCGTCGTCAACACGCGGCGGGAGCCCAAGCGCGTCGTCGCCATGCAGACGGCCGACGCCGAGATCGACGTCTTCAACGCGCCGACCTTCACGGGCTCGCTCGATGCGGTGATGGCGGAGGTGCGTACCTTCGTCGCCGCCCAGCGCCCCGGCGCGAGGCTCGCGATTCTCTCGCGCAAGCGCGCGCAGCTCATCCCCTACCAGGTGATGATGGCCCGCGAGGGCATCCCTTTCTGCGCCGCGGAAGACCTGCAGGTGTTCCTCAGCCACAGCTTCGAGAAGCTGCGACACGCGCTCCAGACCTGCGCCTTCGCCCGCCTCGGCGTCCGCTCGCCGACGCTGCTCGACGACGTGCTCGGCCTGTGCGACCTCGTCAAGCGCTGGCCGCTCAAGAAGGCCGAGCGCGACGGCCTGCGCCGCCACCTCGGCGCCGCGAAGCCCAAGAGCTACGCCGAGGCGCTCGATGCGCTCGCCGACCATCGTGGGCCGCTCAAGGGGGTGGCGAACGAGGACTGCGGGGCGAGCCTGTCCTTCGCCGACGCCATTCGCCGGCTCTTCGCCGCGGCCGACGTGCGCGGCGCCATCGTGGCGCTCGGCGCCGGCTTCGACGGGCTCGACCAGGATTACGGCAAGAGCCAGGAGGACATCTTCCACGCCGACCCGCCGTTCCTCTACCTGGCGGAATACGCCGAGCGCTACGGCGACGACTTCCAGACCTTCCTCGACGACCTCGAAGCCGCCCGCGAGACGCTGGCCCGGCTCCCCGGCGAGGAGGACGATGCCGACGAGACCTGGCGGCGCCCGATCCACCTGATGACGGCGCTGCGCGCCAAGGGCAAGGAGTTCGACACGGTCGTCATGCTCGACGTCGTCGACGGCGTCTGGCCCCTGCGCCGCGCCGCGAGCCTCGAGGCCCGCGAGGCGGAGCGCCGCCTGTTCTACGTGGCGATGACCCGCGCCAAGCGCCGGCTCGTGCTCACGCTGAGTGGGCGGATCGGCGACGAGCCGGCGATCCCGTCGCCCTTCTTGGGGGAGGCGGGGTTGGGGTGAGGGGGGCGGGGTGGGCGGTCAGGTGCCGGCGACGGCGCGGAGAATGAGCGGAAACGTCGAGCCCGCCTCCCGCGATCGGACCATCCAACCGTGCGCCGCCGGCTCCTGTCCGTTCTCCATTTCGGCGAAGGCTCGGAACGCGCTGTGCCGGAAGGCATGTCCACCACCGCGCGCGTTCACGAAACGACGGACGGCCGAAAAGCCGGAAAGCGCGCTCTCGATCCGCGTGTCGACCGAGGGTTCGAGAAAAACACGGAACTCGGGTTCCGATGCAGGCATCCTATCGATGAATACGTAGTGCGTCGTGCCTCCCCGCCGCACGGACAGTCGGAGCATTTTCGTCTGCGCGCTCTCGAGCGGCTTGACGTCGAAACTCTCCGCTTGGGCGACCCGGACGAGCAGGGCCTCGAGTTCGGGGGAAATCTGCGGAGACTTTCCTTTCCCGCGAGATTGCGGCGGGAGGGTGCCGGGCTCCGGTCGGGGTATCGCCCGTGCGGTGGCGGCTGGCTCCGCCTTCTCCGCTGGCATTGCAAGCGGTCCGCGAGCCCCGGGCCGCCGCCGCGCCCGCTCCACCCCCGCCCGCTCCTCCTCCGCCAAGTCGAAGAAGATCACCGCCCCGTTCGGATGCAGATACGGAACCGGCTCCGCGAAGCGGATCGGATCGACGAACACCCACGGCGTCAGCCAGCCGTTGGCGATGGCGTTCTCCTGCTCCTCGGGCGGGATGCGGTGCAGTTCCTCGCTCTCGGCGAGCCCGCGCCGGTCCAGCGGCGGGAGCACGTCGACGAGTGTCGCGACCCCCTCGATCAGCCCCGAGCCCTTGCGCACGAGCGCGATCGGTCCGCGATTGGCCGTCGCGCTCGTGCGCAGCTCCCAGGTTTTCAATCCGTCGAGGATCAGGTCGATCCACGGATCGCGGATGGTCAGGCCCTTCATCGGGTTCTCCTTCTTGTCTGGCGAGTAGGGAAAGCTCACGGGGCGTCGACGCTCCCCCCGAACAACGCATCAACATCCCCCTCCGCCACCGGCGGCGCGAGCATGCCCCGCGAGAGGGCGCGCTTGCGGGCCAGCAGCCGGTCCAGCGTCACGTCGAAGGAGGCCTCGCCCAGCGCGGGGTGGAT
Source organism: Salinarimonas sp. NSM (assembly GCF_052380005.1). Lineage (NCBI taxonomy): Bacteria > Pseudomonadati > Pseudomonadota > Alphaproteobacteria > Hyphomicrobiales > Salinarimonadaceae > Salinarimonas > Salinarimonas sp. NSM. The sequence continues at coordinate 77,347 of NZ_JBQTCJ010000007.1, read as the reverse complement.
GGCGAGCGGCAAGTGGACGGTCACCGGCTTGTCCTGGCCGATGCGGTAGCAGCGGTCGTTGCACTGGTCCTCCACCGCCGGGTTCCACCAGCGCGAGAGGTGGAGGACGTGGTTCGCCGCCGTGATGGTGAGGCCGACGCCGGCCGCCTTGGGGGAGAGCACCAGGAGGTCGAATCCCGGCGCGCCGGCCTGGAAGCGGTCGACGATGGCGAGGCGCTTCGGCCCCGGCGTCTCGCCGTTGATGATCGCGGGCTCGGCCGCGAGGCCGAACAGGGTCGCGGCCGCGGCGGCGAAGGCCTTCTGCACGGCGCGATCCTCGACGAAGACGATCGCCTTCTCGTCGAGCCCCTCGATCTCCCGCAGCACGGCGAGCGCGCGCGAGAGCCGGGCCGAGCGCGCGGCCCAGGCCCGGGCCGAGGCGGGGTCGTAGGGATCGAGCCCGTCCGCGCCGTGGGGGTGCAGCGAGACGCCGCGCAGGGCGTGGATGGCCTTCAGCATGGCGCCGCGGTCGCGCCCGCCGGCGCGCGCGGCGCGCACGACCTCGAGATAGGCGCGGGCCTGATCGTCGGGCATCGGCGTCTCGTAGGGGCGCACCGTGCGCCGCGGCAGGCCCTCGACATGATCCTCCTTCATCCGCCGAAGCATCGGCGCGGGCGAAGAGAGCGCCGACGCGTCGAGCTTCGTCTTGAGGGCGGCGAGCGCCTGCGGATCCGCTTCCGAATACGCCTGGCTGAACTCCTTGAGCGCCCCGAGCAGGCCCGGCGCGACCCGGTCCATGATGCACCACAGGTCCTCGAGCCGGTTCTCGATCGGCGTGCCGGTGAGGCCGAGCACGAAATCGGCGTTCATCGCCTTGGCGGCGTGTGTGTTGATGGTGCGCGGATCCTTGATCTTCTGCATCTCGTCGAACACCGCGATCGACCAGCCGATGCGGGCGAAGGCGCGGTGGTTGTCGGCGAGCGTCTCGTAGGTGGTGAGCACCCAGTCGGCGGCGGCGAGCACGTCGAGGTCGATCGCGGTCTCGGGCGTCCAGCCCGCATCCTTGGGGCGCTTGATCCGGCGCAGGCCCGAGCCGAAGGCGTTGACGCGCTCGCCGAGCGCGTGGGGGCCGAGATGGCGCTCGGCCTCTGCGATCCAGTTCTGCAGGAGCGCGGTCGGCGCGACGACAAGCACCGGCCCGCGCTGGCGCGGGGCGAGCCGGGCCGCCCCCGCGCGCCTGTTCTCCCGCGCCCAGGCGAGGAAGGCGAGCGCCTGGAAGGTCTTGCCGAGGCCCATGTCGTCGGCGAGGAGCACGCCGGGACGCCCGGCGCGCCAGGCTGCGAGCAGCCAATCGAACCCCTCCCGCTGGTGCGCCTTCGGGCGCGTTTCGACGAGGGGCGGTCCCGGCAGGGAAGCTTCGATCACGGCCGGCCGCGGCGGGCCGATGACGGAATAGCCGACGTCCTCGAGGTTGTCGGCGATGATCAGACCTTCTTTGCCGGCCGCCACCGGTGCCGGTTCCGGCGGGGTCTCTCGGCCGTCTTCGGACCTCTCCGCGGCCGGCTCCGGCGCATCGATGCGCGTCGCCTCCTCGATCGCCGCCTCGACCTCGTCGATCGGGTAGGCGGACCCGCTGACCACGACCGCCGCCTCGCCCTCGGCGCGAGCGGCGGCGACGGCCGTTCGCGCGCCGTCCAGCTCCGCGTCGCTCACGACGAAGCGCCGCCCGCCCAGGGCGACAAGGAAGCCCTCCGGCAGCCATTGCCCCGCCTTCTCCTGCAGCCACGGCAGCGCCGGCCGGGTCCAGAGGCCGAGGCCGAGCACGCGCTCGGAATAGTGCTCCGTCTCGACGAAGAGCCCGCCCGCATCCTCGCGGCCCGTCCCCTCCGCGAGGACGGGGCGCGGGTTGCGTACGAAGGCGCGCCGGGTCGCGACGTCGGCGCCGCGCATGCGCCGCACGACGTCGAGCGCAGCCTTCAGCTCGGGGGAGACGACGCAATAGACGTTGCGGCCGAGCACGTAGGCGTCGCGGGCGCCGGCGGCGGCGAAGCGTTCCTCGGCGAAGCGTTTCTGCAGCTCCGGCGGCAGCAGCGCGTCGGCAAGCGCGTCGCGCAGCTCGCCCGCGGGCTCCTCGCCCGCCTCCGCGGCGGGCGCGTCGTCCTCGGTCGAGGGCGCCTTGGTGCGGCTCATCAGGACGGGCACGAAGTCCGGGCCGTTTCGCGTCTCGCGCACGTCGAGCGCGAAGGCGCCCGCCTGGTAGATGGTGAGGCTCGCGAGATACTCGTCGGCGCGGACCTCGCGGCCGGTGGCGCGGGCGAGTGCCTCCTGCACCGGCGCCCAGGCGGCTATGCGCGCCTCCGGAGATGCGCCGACCGTCCCGTTGTAGCCCTCCACCGCCTCGGCCAGCGCGAAAACCGGCTCCGAGAGGCGGCTCGGCTCGGATGCGAGGGTGATGAACCCGCCGGTGCGGGTGGCCTGCACGACGCGCAGGTTCGCGTCGTACCAGCGGATGCGGATGCGCCCCTTCGGCTCCTCCACGCGCCCGTCGAAGGAGAGCGTGGCGGAGAGCGCGGCGAGCGGCGGCAGGCCGAGCGCATCGGCGAGGGAGCCGGGGAGCGCGACAGCGGCGGCATGCGCGAGGACAACGCGATCGGCGTCCCGGCGCGCCGCGCCGTCCTCAAGCGCCGCCGCGATCAGGCGACCGGCGGCGCCCGGGGCGCCCGGCAGCCCGGGCCAGGCGTCGACAGGCACCGGGCGGCGTGCGAGCAGCCGCCGTTCCGAGGCTTCGATCCGGACGCCCTCCGGCGTCGGCGTCGCGACGAACCGCGCCATGGGCTCACTCGTACTCGGAGGCGGGCACGAGCACGCCGGTCATCTGGTGGAGCTTGCGCGCGACCTTGCGCTGCCAGCTGCCGGCGCCTTCGTGAGGCCAGTGCGTCACCGCGAAGACGGCCCGGTCGAGGCTGTCGGTCGCGCTCGGCCACTTCAGGTTCGTTGCGACATAGGCCGGCTGGTAGAGCCGAGGCGCGTCCCGCGCCTCCCCGTCACTCAGCACGATGCACTTGCCGCTGTGGCTCCATTCGACCACGACGCCACGCCCGATCCGCAGGAGCAGGACTGCCTGCCCGGACTGAACGCCCGAGAAGGTGGCGAAAGCGACGTCTTTTCCATAGGCGCGGCGCGCCTGCTGCGCCCCAACCGTTTCGAACACGACCCAGGCCTCCGAGATCAGCCCCGCCCGGTAGACTGCCTCCCAGAACTTGCGCCGGGGCCCCCACATATGCGCCTGGCCGCGGCTGACCCGGTCCACGATGTCCAGGAACTGCCGCAGCGTCTGCTCGATAAGCCAGCCGCGCACGATTGCGGCCGCTTGCGGCATCCGCGCCCAGCGGCCATCGGGCAGGCGCGGGTCCTTGAACAGGTCGAGGAGGAGCGCGAGGGAGCGGTCGCGCACCGGCTTGTCGGGCGGGCTCGTCGCGAAGGGCAGCGTGAGGGCATCGGCGACGTCCGGGCCCTGGTCCTCAAACACGAGCTTGCCGCGCTCGTCGAGCGCGAGGTCGCGCACGAGCGCGAGCCGGTCCTGGGGAGCGACCGTGATATCGCGGGCGAGAAGCCGCAGGGCCTCGCCGGCGCAGGCGCGGGCATAGGCGGAGCGCGCCACGAGCGGGCCGAGCCCGCGCTCGCGCAGGAGCACGCTCGGCGCACGACGCTGGGCCAGCGCCTCGGCTGCGATGCGGCGCGGTCCGGCGCCGGGGTCGAACAGGGCGAAGAGGCCGTGCAGCGCCTCCCACGGCCGCCCGAGCCGCTCGACCAGACGCGCCAGCATGTGCGCCACCGCCCGCATGCCGGGACGCTCGGGGTCGAAGCTGATCAGGAAGGAGGCGGCGAGCGCCCGCAGGGGTCGCGGACGGGGCGCGGCCTCGATGGCGGCGAGCGCCGCGGTCAGCGCGGCCGGATGCGCGGCGATCGCCGGCTGCGTGCTCCAGAGGCACCAGGGCAGCTTCGCCAGCTCGCGCGCCGTGAGGGCGGCGTTGCGGGAGAGCCGGGCGAGGAAGTCGCGGGCGAGCGCGTCGTAGTCCGCAGCCTCGGGCGGCGCTCCGACAACGTCCGACTCCGGCAAGCGCGCGGCGGCAGCCGCCGTCGCCGCCACCGGCGCGAAGCGGGGCGGCGGCGGGCGGTCGCGGGCGGCGCGGATCGCGGCTTTCAAGAAGGCGCTCACGGCTCGCTCTCGATGGCGCGGATCAGGGCCTCGATCTCGCCCTCCAGCTCGCCCGTGCGGCGCTGAAGGTCCTCGACGCGCTCGCGCGTGTCGTTCTCCATGACGAAGCGCAGGTCGATGCGGCGGTTCTGCGCGAAGGCCGTCTCGCCGTCGCCGCGGTCGATCGGGCGTGAGGAGGCGTAGCCCGAGATCGACAGGACGGGCTCGCCGCTCCGGTTGAGATAGGCCGAAAGGCCGCCCGCGGCGCGCGCCATCTCCTGGTAGGTGTTCGCGGCGCGCTCCGCCGAAAGCGTCCAGTTGGCGCGGTCGAGGCCCGTGCGATCGGTGTGGCCTTCGATGAACACCGTTTCGATCGACGGCAGGGCCGTCTCCCGGCAGGCCGGCGTCTCGTTTTCCACGCGGCAGGCGACATAGGGCTCCAGCGCCGTCTCCAGCACGCCGGCGATGGTCGCGACGTTTGCCGCCGCCTCGCCGCGCAGGACGGGATCGCCCGAGGCGAAGCGCACCGCCCGCTCGCCGATGCGCAGCACGTCGCTGCCGGGGCTGACGGTGACGTCGATGTCACGGGCCTCGAGACTCTCCTTGATGTCGAGGAGAAGCTCCCGGCGCGCCTCTGCCGCCGCGTCGATAGCGTCGATCTCGGCGGCGATCTCGGCCTGGAGGTCGCGTACGCTTGCGGCGAGCCGGCGCGCCTCCTCCAGCGCGCCCTGCTGCACATCCGTCTGCGTGCGGAAATCCAGCGCGAAGACCATCAGCATGATCAGGAAGACGAACAGCACGCCGATCATCATGTCGGTCATCGACACGAAGTAGTTCTCGCCTTCCTCGGAGGCGGCTCCGGATTCGTCCTCGGCCAGCATGCGCGCTCACTCCTACTCGGCGGCCTGCCGGCCGAACGTCTCGCGAAGGGCCTCGACGTCCTCGCCGAGACGGTCGACGTTCTCGCCGAGCGCCTCGAGGGAGGGTCCGAGCCTGTCGATGGCGGCGGCGAAGGCCGCGTCGATCTCCTTCACCCGCCCGGCGATCACCTCGCCCTGCACCGCGCCCGCTTCCGAGATCGCCTGCAGCGCCTCCGCCAGCGACCGGTCGACGCCCTCGAACCGGGTCGCGTAGTCCGACCAGGTGCGGGCGAGCTGTTCGTTGTGCCGGGTCAGCGCCTCGGCGAGGGCCTGAGCCGCCTGTCGCCCGGCCTCCAGCGTCGCGACGGAGCGCGCGACGTCGCTCGCCAAACGCTCGCTCGCCCCCGCGATCCGCTCGCCGGCCTGCGCGAACGGCGCCGCCGCGGCCTCGACCTCGCGGGCGCTCGAGCCGAAGGCGGACGCCGCGGCGCGCGACTGCGCGGCGACCTCGCCCGACGCGCGCACCTGCTCGGCGAGCGCGCCGTGGCCGTCGCGGATCGCGGCCGCGAAGCGCTCGACCTCCGCGTTGATGGACTCCATGGCGGCGGCGAGACCGTCCCGCAGGGCCTTTGCCGCCTCGGCGGAGGCCTGCGCGACGGCAGCCGCGGCCGCCGCCTGCGCCTGGGCCGCCTTGTCGCGCGTCTCGTCGAGCTGGCCGGACAAGGTCGCGCCGAAGCTCTCGAGCGTGCCGCCGAACGCACCGGCGCCGGCTTCGAGCCGCGCGAGCACCCGCGCCATCGCCTCCTCGAGCCGGCTCGACGCACCGTCCGCGGCACCGCCGAGCGCATCGCCGATGCGCGTGTCCGCCTCCTCCATGGTCTTGCGGATGTCCTCCAGGACCGCCGTGAACGCCGCGCGGCTCTGCTGTGCGTTCTCGCCGAGCGTCGCGCCGGCGGCGGAGACGAGCCCGTCCAAGCGCTCCGCGGCCTGGTTCATGCGCGTCTCGAATTCCGCGCCGCTCGCGTCGATGGCGCGCTGGACCTCGCCGAGCGAGCGCTGCAGCGCCTGGAGCGCGCCCGCGAGTTCCCGCAACTCCGCGCCGGCGCCGCCCTGGACGCTTTGCGTGAACTTCTCGACGAGGTCGGAGACGCCGGACTCGCTCGTCGTGGCGAGGCGCTCCATCGCCGAGCCGATGCTCGTGGCGACCGGAGACATGGCGTTCGCGAAGGCGCTGTCGATGCGCGGCGCGAGGCTTTCCCCCATGCGCGCGAAGAAGGCTTCCGAGTTGATTGCCTTCAGCTCGGCGACTTGGTCGCGCATCAGCTGCGTCATTTCCGCCGCCTGCGCCTGCGGCGCAGCGTAGTCGAGCTTGCTCTCGACGGCACGGCAGAACGAATCGAACGCCCCCTCCATCCAGATCGTGTAGATCCTGAACACCACCGAGAGGGCGATCGAGCAACCCAGGCCCGCGATCGACGTCGCGAACTTGAAGGTCGCAACCTGAAGCAGCTCGCGGGTTGCCCGCTGCATGGCATCCGCGTCGTCCGCGCTCGCCGCGGCACCGGCCTTGGCCAGGGCGAGGACGAGGCCGACGAAGGTCAGCAGAAGGCCCAGGCCGACGAACCAGCCCGGGATCGCCCCCATCATCTTGAGGCCGAACAGCCGCTCGCGGGCGAGGGCCATGTTAAAGAAGGCCGATGGCCTGATGGTGTTTCGGACGACGCCGCCCGGCTCTTCGGGCAGGACGAGGGTCTCCTCGAATTCCGACCAGGCGTGCCCGAGAAGTGGATGGCGGCGCAGGCGCGGCGAAATCGTCGAGAAGCCCTCGGCGAAGGCGACCGTATTCGGGTAGCGCGCGATCGGCCCGCGCGCCGCGCGCAGCGCTAGCATCAGCACAATCGCATGCATTGCCAGATAGGCGGCGGCGAGCCCCGCCGCGGCCGCCGCGATCGCCGCGGCCAGAGAGAAGACGAAGGTTCGGTCGCTGATCGAGTCGACCTCGCCGCGAAACAGCGCGGCCTCGACTGTGGCGACGAGAACGCGGGTGTCGAGCGCAGGCCAGACGAGCGCCACGCCGTAGAACACGCCGCACACCATACCGAGAAAGAGGATCGAACGGACCGATCCCGCCCAAAGCAAACGCCCTAGGAATGTGGTCATGAGGACACGCAGGCTCGCTTTGCTTGCAACGCCTCTCTCTACGAGCTTTCCGACCGACCATAAAGGCTGAATTGCGGGAGGGTCACGCAGATGGTTCGCCGGTCGCCGAGGCGCTCGCGGGCAACAGCAGCATCTCCGGGTTCGCCTCCGGGCGGGCGAACAGCCCCACGCGGGTCGGAAGGCTCCGCACGAGCGCGACGCGCAGGCGTTCGGACACGGCCGCCGCATCGCTCGGGGCGCCCTGTGCCGCGTGGGGGCGGGAAGAGCGGCGGCGTCCACCGGTCGCGATCTCGCTGAGACGAACAAGCAACTCCCAGTCGGTCAAGATCTCGACCTCGCCACCGTCGCGCTCGGCCGCGCCAAGCACGACACGGCGTGCCGTCGCGCCGAGCCCGGTCACCGCATCCCGCACAGACGCAATGAGGAGCGGCGCGTCGAGCCCCTCGAGACGGGCGGAGCGGACCTCCAGCGCGCGGGCGTCGTCGAGCGCGAGGTTGACGAGCTGGTGTCCCACCCCGAGGACGCGGGTCGCGGCACCCTCGCCCTTCAGCGTCCGGTCGAAGACGAGCCCCTCGTAGCGCTCGTCGACGCTCCACGAGCGGCTGCGCCACGCGTCGGGCGTCTTGAAGGCGAGGGAACCGTCCTCCGCACGCGCGACGCGTCGCCCGTGATGGGCAAGCATCCCGGTGAAGAAGGGCTCGAGCGCCGGAAGATCGACCTGCGGCACGTCGCGACCGACCGCCTGGAAATCGAACCGAGCGACGTTGCCGAACAGGTCGCGCGCCGTGTCGATCACGTCGCGCCCGCCGAAGGTGCTCGCGGCGCCGTCGAACCAGGCGGCGAGGCTCTCCCCAGACCGGCCCTGTGCACCCGCATAGAGCTCATCGAAGAAGCCGTCGCCAGCGATCCCGATGACGAGCTGCGTGATGTCCTCGCGCTCCTCCATCGCGTTCGAGAGCGCGTCCTGGATGCGTTGCAGCTTCTCCGTCAGAAGGTCCCAGATGCGTGCCTCGACGGTGTCGGGGTTTCGCATCAGGAACACGTCGACCGTCTTCGTCTGCCCGAAGCGGGAGAGCCGGCCGACACGCTGGTGCAGCCGCATCGGGTTCCAGGGCATGTCGACGTGCACAAGGGTCGAGCAGCGCTCCTGGAGGTCGATCCCCTCCCCGCCCGCCTCCGTCGAGACGAGGAAGCGCACCGCCCCGCCGTTGAAGTCGTCGGCTGCGGCCTCGCGCCCGACTGAGAGCGTGCGCGGACCGAGCGGGGTCGCGACGCCGTCGAGACGTTCGTCGCCGTTGATGAAGCTGGCGCTGCCGAAGCCGAAACGCTCCTGCAGGGCGTTGACGACGAGGGCTTGCGTCGCCTTGTATTCCGTGAAGAACAGGACCTGCTCGCCCGCCGCGATCTCGTTCTCGAGAAGCCCGAGCATGCGCTCGATCTTGGTCTCGCGCGGAATGGCGCGCCCGAACGCCAGCAGCTCGTCGAGGCGCGAGATCTCGTCGGCGAGCAGGAGCTCCCCGAAGTCGCCGGCGGCGTCTTCGTCGTCGGTCTCCTCGGGGCCTCCCGCCTGCGACGGCCCGCCAGCGCGGGCGCCGGCGAGCATCGCCGCGAGCTTAGCCCGCCTTTTGCCGAGCGCCCTTAGGATCGCGGCGACGGAGCTTGCGGCGAGCTTCTGGAGCGTGACGAGCACGAGCATGCGCGCGGTCTGCGCGCGTCCGCCGAGGCTCGTCGCATAGGCGCGGCCATCGAGGATGAAGGCGCTGAGCGTATCGTAGAACTCGCGCTCCTGCGGCGAGTAGCCGTAGTCGCGGCTCTGCGTGCGCACCGGCTCGAACAGGCGACGCCCGCGCAGGTCCGTCACGGTCGCCTTGTTGTTGCGGATCATCGCCTGCGACAGGCGCGCAAGCTGCTCTGCGCGGTCGGCCTGCGGATCGAACAGGTCCGGCCGCAGCAGGTTCATGAGGCCGAAGAAGCCCCAGTCCTTGCCGCGGTGCGGCGTCCCGGTGAACAGGATCAGGCTCTCGATCTTGCCGCGGTCGCACAGCTCGCGAAGCAGGCCGTAGGCCAGCGTATCGCCGCTGCGCTCGTCGAGATTGAGGTGGTGCGCCTCGTCCACGATGACGAGATCCCACGCCTCGGCGTCGAGCAGGCGACCGCGCGCGCCGCGCCCGTCGGAGCGCAACGTGTGGAAGGAGGCGACCGCCATGGTCGCCGTGTCCCAGAAATTGCTGCGCGCGCTGTCGGAGGCGGAGACGTATTGCTGGAGCCGGATGTCGAACATGGTTTTCAGGCGCGATCGCCATTGCGGAACGAGCTTCGCCGGCGCGAGCACGAGCAGGCGGCGCACCCGGCCCGAAGCGATGAGCGGCATCAGCACGAGCCCGGCCTCGATCGTCTTGCCGAGCCCGACGTCGTCGGCGACCAGCCAGCGGAACGGCCAGGCGCTCGTCACCTTGCGGCAGACCCAGAGCTGATGGGGCAGGATCTGCACGCGCGAGCGCGAGAACACGCCCCATTGATCGTTCACCGACCCGATCGCGAGCGCCTGCGCGCGCAGAACCGCCTCGACCGGATCGCCGGGCGCCCCGCCCGCCAGCGCCGTGGCGAGGCTCGCGGCGGGCCTCAGCTCCCCCGCCGGGACGCGCTGGATCGCGCTCTCGAACTCGACGACGACGAGATCGCCCGTCTGGACGACGACGACGCCCTCGCCGTGGCGATCGTGACGGACGGCGGCGCCCGGGTCGAAGGTCGGGGTCATGCCAGGCTCTCCTCGGCCACGCCTTCGCCCTCGTCGTCCTCGATCACGAAATCCCACGGCTCGTCGTCGGGATCGCCTCGGAGGCAGCCTGCGAGGTCGCCTTCGAACTCCTTGCGGGTGATGGTCTGCAGGGGCAAGTCTCCGTCACGGAGCAGGACGTCCGCACGGTCGCCGAGGCGCTGCGACACGAATTGCCAGATCGCGGGGCTCATATCCATGTCCGCCTTATCCTCCAGCAGGGCGCCGAGCCGATTCAGGAGCTTGCGCACCCGCGCCGTGCCGGCCCAGCCGTAGGGCGCCGCGGCCGCGCGCTCCTCGGCGCTCCAGAACCCGGTCCGCCCGAGCTCGCGGAACATCCAGTTCGCGCCGAGCCCCAAAGTCCGCACCAGCGGCGCGGCCTCGATGCCGGCTTCGCGGAAAATCGGCGAGTAGGAAGGCGTCAGCACGTTCGACAGGCTCACGGGCCCCGTCGACCGGACCGCACGCGGGAAGACGGTGGCGATCCAGGCGTAGGTCGGCAGCCAGCGGCCGATCTTGTAGAGGTCGATTAGCGTGCGGCGCCAGCGCCAGTGAGACAAATCGACCTCCTCCGTGCCCGACCACGCGCGCAGGCGGCGGTGCCACACGGTCGGGTCCTCCGGCGCATCGGCGTGTCCGATTTCGCTCCACCAGCCCTCGCGGGCGGCGAGCCGGAGAAAGGAACCGTGCTGACCGTCCTGCGCGCCGCCGAAGCCCTGGAAGCAGGCGAGCGCGAGGAAGGAGAACCAGCGCTCCCGCTCGGCGAGGCTCGCCGGCCCGGCGACGCGGGGAAGCGATGCGGGGGCGAGATCGTGGGGATAGGTGCGCTCCTCGTAGCGCCGCACGAGCGCCGCCCGGTTCTCCTCCCACCAGTCCCAGATCGCGCCGAGACACTCCTCCGCCGACGCGGCCGGGGCGTTCTCGAACGGGCCGATCAACTCGTCGAACTGCGCGGCCGCGGGCGCTCGGGAATAGTCCGTCAGCTTGGCGCGCAGCTTGTCGCGGCGCTCGCGCATCCATAGGGACGTGAGGGACGTATCCGCGAGCGCGTCGAGCGGACGCATCCAATGCGGCGGATCGCGGAGCAGGGCGTTCTTGAAGTCGTCCCTGTCGTCGTGGTCGACGGCATAGGCAAGCACCGCCTCTCGCGCATCGGCGCTCTGCGCCGCGCTCGCCCAGCCGCGTAGCGTGTCGCCGTTCGGGCCGTAGCCTGCACGGGCGATCAGGACGAAGCCGAGCGCGTCCCGGTCGTAGCTGTCGTCCAGCACGCGGTCGGGCGGGGCGAAGCGCGCGCGCAGGTTTTCCGCATCGTCTCCCGAGCGCGGCGCGACGAGGTCTGCGGCGCGGCGCCAGCCGCCGGATCGGTCGCGGAGATGAGCGCGGCGCGCGGCCGCGAGGACTTCCGAGTACTCGACCTGGAGCGGCGGCTTCATCAGAGCGCTCGGGTCGACCAGCGCGCCGAGCTCGGCGGCGACGGCCGGGGAGACCCGCGCCTCGGCGCCGAGCACGCGATTGATCAGGCCCGCCATGCCGAGCGGCTGCAGCGCGGCGCCGAGCCCGCGCAGGTCGTGCGCGGCGGCGCGCGAGACGAGCGGCGGCAGCCCGGCCGCGATCTCGAGCCCGGCGAGCGTGCGCAGAAGGCCCCCGTCGGCGAGGGCGCCGACCGCCTCGACCATCGTGTCGCCGAGGCGCACGTGTTGCGCGAACGGCGCCGGCACGCCGGTGGGTGCGATGGGAAACTCCGCCGCCAAGGCTGCGAGGCCGCGTCCGTCACGGTGCAGATACTCCGCGAGCGGATCGTCGAGATCGACACGGAACAGGCCCCACAGCCGCTCGAGGAAGCGCGTTCGCGTCGTTTCGCCGGGGTCGCGGCCGATCTGCGCGCAGAAGCTCGTCCAGTCCGACGTCGCGCGCACGAGATCCGTCAGCCGGCGTCCGAGCGCCCGGCCCATCCGTCCGAACGCCTCCTCGCGATCCTCCGGATCGTCGGCTAAAGCCGTGCGGTTCGGGCTGAGGCGGAACGGGCCGTCGATCATCCAGCCGCTCGCGACCGCATGCTCCAGCGGCGCCGTCCACCACAGGCGCGGACCATCGGGAAAGCGAACCGGCCCGCTCTCCCCGAGCGACACCGCCATGCGGAAGCCGTCCTCCAGGTCGAGCATCAAAGCGTCGTAGGCCCGATCCCCCGTAACCGAGACGACGCACGCACCGGGAACGCCCGCGAGCGGCCGCTCGACATCCGCCCTTTCGAAGGACACGGACCGCTCCTCCTCCACGATCTCGACACGCCGGACCGCCTTTGCGAAGAGCGGCAGCCAAGGCGCCGCGCCCGCGAAGTCGGCGACCGCCTCCCGACCGTTCGCGACCGCGTCGGCGTCGAAGTCGAGCCGCACGAGGGTCGCCTCGGCGTCTTCGCGCCTGTGGCGCGCCGCGGCCGCCGCGCCCTCCGGCCATTGCAGCGGCAGCATGCCGCCCACGATGCGGACGCCGACGAGGGCCGAGGCGAGCCGCACCTCGCTCGCCAGCGCGTGCACGACCTTGAAGCCGAGGCCGTACTTGCCGGTCGTGCTGCGCTCACCGGGCTTGTCGGAGCCGTGGAGCATCAGCATGTTCTCGAGGTCGCGGTGATGGCCCAGCCGCTCGCCGGCTTCTCGATCTCGGCCGCGCTCGTTGATCGGCCGCCCCCAATGCACGGCCTCGAATCCGCTCGCCGACGCCTCCAGACGAAAGGTGCGGGGCGCCTCGTCGCCGTCGCGCTGGCGGGTTGCGTCGTCGGCGTTCTGGAACAGCTCGAAGACCGCGCGGCTCGGATCGTAGCCGAATTCCTGGAGCCGGTGGCGGACGAGGGCGAGGAGGCTCGCCTGCGCCTCCGGCAGCTGGACGAGCGCGTCCCAGAGCTCACGCTCGCTGCGGCTTCGAGCGCCCGGATCGGGCTTGCCCGACGCCAGGAGCCGGCGCCTCTTCGCCGCCTCGTAGCGCGCGACGAGCGGGCCGATCACCGCGTCCGCCTTCGGCTTGATCTGCTGGAGCAGGGTCGGCAACGCCTCCCGCAGCGCCGCCTGCGTATGCTCGACGAGGTCCTGCGACGGGCCGCCCTGCATGCCGGGCAGCCTGTCGACCACAGCGCGCTGCACGTCCATGTGCAGCGCCAGGCACTCGTCGGCGACGACGCGCACGAGCCCGCGCACCGCCTCGATCACCTCCTTCGCCGAGCGGCCTTCGAGCGCGCGCGCCTGAACCTGCACGACGTGCAGCCGCAGGCAGGTGCCGTCCGGACCGCGTACGGGCGCGCCCTTCTCGTGGCCGGCGCCGACGACGAGCGCCGTGTCGTCCCCGATGGGTGCGTCGAACAGCTCGCCGGACAGCGCGATCTGGCGCGAGACGGCCTCCAGCGCCGGCTCGAGCACGATCCGTCGCGCGGCGATCTCCTCATCGAGGCGAAAGCCCGACAGCGCCGGCGCGAGGGCGGTGTCGATGCGGCCGACATGATCGTCGACGCCGGAGATCGACTGCCCGGTCCAGGCCCGCATCGCCTCGCGCATCGGCTCGGAGCGTCCGGCGAGCGCGAGGAGCGTGAGCGCGAGTTCCGGTGGCAGGCGTCCGCGCAGCCGCTCGAGAAAGTTGGCGAAGCTCTCGGCCGAGCGCCGATCGAGGCTGCCGTGGACGTGGGCATCGACGACCCCAGGCTGGTCACGGTCGGTGCCGCTCTCGGGCCGGTCCGCCGCGTCCGATGCCGTGGCCAGCGCGCCGGCGAAGCCCTCGTCCAGAATGCAGGACGGCGCGAGCCCGTGGCCTCTGGCGGCGACGACGCGGCCGCTGCGCCAGGATCCGTCGCGGGTCGGGACATCGATGTGCGTGAAGAGTCTCCGTTGCTGCCCGTCAGGCAGGCCGGCGAGTGCGTCGAACAGACGCCGATAACAGCGCCGCGCCGCCTCGGCCGCCTGCCCCGTCTGCGCCGCCGCGCGCGTCAGCACCGCCATGGTCTCGGCGGCCGCGTCGAGGTCCTCAAAGGTCTCGACGGCAAGCAGGCTCTGCAGAACCGCCGCTCGGCCGTCGACGACCGCCTCCGGCCCGTCCATGAGCGCGCGCGCCAACGGCCAGCCGGGCAGGTGCAGGTCGACGCCGTGCGCGGCGAGCGTGCCGAGGTCGCGCGCGGTGGTGGCCTCCCACGCCACGGGGAGGCCGATCACGCCGAGCGCCTCGATCTGGAGCGCCAGCGCGCCGACCGAAGCTGCCTCGCTCGGAAGCACGTCGCGCTGGAGCCGGGCGAAGCCGGGATGCTCACGCATGTGCGCCGGCAAGCTCGCAGCCGCGTGGAAGCTCGCCTCGTCGTCCCGGCCGAGCAGGCGGCGGCAGGCCTCGTCGACCGCCGGAGGTAGGTGCAGCACGTCCTGCGGCGGCACGAGCCGCTCGCCCAGCCGCAACCAGGCGAGCCGACGCAGAGGCTCGCGCAGTCGGCCGTCGAGCGGCTCGTCGAGATCACAGAGCGCGTCAAGGACGACGCCGCGCAAGGCGTCGGCATCGAGGAGACCTTTCGAGATGCCGACGAGGGCCGCGCGCAGCTCCGCCCGCGCATCGTGCGGCGGCACGACACGCTCTTGCTGAGCGCGGGCGCGCGCACTCGCCGCGGGCCGCACGCGCTTGAGAACGGGTCTCAGCGCATCGGGCACGCGGCGCGACGTGGCGCGGCAGACCGTCTCGTCGAGCGCGACGAAGCGGCCCGCTTCCGTCTCGTGTAGGGGAAGGACGGTGAGGACGGTGTCCGAGAGCGGCGCCTCCAGCAGCGCCGTCGCGTCTTCGGGAGAGAGAGCGAGCCGCCCAGCCTCCAGCGCCTCGAGGAGAATGCGCTCCAGCGTCTCGGGATCGATCGGCGCGAGTCCGATTGCCGGGCGATCTTGCTCGTCGATGGCGCCGACCACGTCGCGGGGCGCGGCGAACACGTTCTGCGAGGACACGATCACCCGCTCGAGCAGCGGGGCGAGCGCGGGTTCGACGACGTGGACGCGTGCATGAGGGTCGCCGGCCTCGGCAATGCCGGCGGCGAGCCGCCGCACGGCGCCCCAGCGGTCCGGGCCGAGCGCGCCGTCCGTGGCGATCGCCTTCAGGAGCGCGCGTCGCGCCGGCGGCTCGCCGAACCGCCGGGCCCTGTCGACGCAGGCGACCATCGCGTCCGTGGTCAGGCGCCAATCGCGGTTCCTCAGCGTCGCCAGGAGGTCGGCGTGCGCGCCGGCGGCGACGTAGAGCTCGAGCCCCGGGAGCGCCGGGAGAAGCAGCTTCGCATTCGTCTGTGTCGGAGGCACGCCGAGGTAGATTGAGTCGACCTCTGCAGCGCGGTCGAGTTCGGCGAGGGACAACGAGACGCGCTGCTGGTCGGCGTGGCGCGTCACAGGAACGAGGCGCACCTCCCGAAATGCCGGATCTTTGGCGAGCGCGCCGAGCGTGCGTCCGCTCGCCTCGATCAGTCGGCCGGCGGCGACGATGGCGTCCGTCCCGCGGGCGGCGTCGCGCTCGTCGACGACGAACGACTCAAGGGCCTGCAGGAGCGGCAGGAGGGCACCCCGGTCCTCCAGGCGCGACACGGCGCCGTCGGCGCGCCACTCCTCACGCGCCACAAGGATGTCGACGGCGGCGGCCGCGAGGGCGGCGAGGATGTCGCGATGCGCGGCCCGGTCCGGGATGTAGGCGACGGAGCCGGACGGAATGCGGCGAACGATCATGCGCATCGCGTCCGCAGGCGCGAAGGATCCCTCCTCGCCCATCGCGCGGCGCACGAGCGCGCGCAGGCGCGCTCCGACCGGGTCCGTTCCGGATGCGACGCCCGCGAGCTCGAGCAGCGACACGAGCGCCCCGGCGAGCCGCGGCGTCTTGAGCGCGGAGGGGGGCACGAGCGCGAGGAGGTCCGCCAGCTCCTCGGGTGACCATTCCGGCGCGGGAAGCAGGAGGGCCCGCGCTCGCCCCCGTAGATCGGCGGCGCAGATAGCGATGTCGCGGTCGGCGACGAAAGCTCCCAGGCCGGGTAGCAGCGCCGCGAGATCGGGACCGGCGAGCAGGGACGCGGGCAGCGGACGCAGGCGGGCGTCGGGCGCGAGGACGTCCCAGGCGAGCCCGCCGGGCTCGCGCCAGACCTCCGCCAGCACGGCGTCGGCGCAGACGGCCCGCCCGTGGCGTTCGGCCCATGCGTGCGAGACGAGCGCCTCGACGATCCGCGCCAGGTCCGCCGGCCCAACGAGCCCTTGCTCGAGCGCGTCGTGGAGGACGCGCGGCAAGAGCGGGAGCAGGAGGCGATCCCGCAGGGCGCGGTTCCACATGACCGGCACGGTCGCGGGCGCATCGTCGGACGCCTCGAACCCGTCGATGCCCCGACGTCCCGCGTCGACGAAGAAGTAGCCGTGCAGAAGCAGGCGATAGGCCGTGTTCGCCTCCGGCCCCTCGACGGGGAGCGGGATCGCGTCCGTCTCGCCGATCGGCAGGAAGACGCCCCAGGAGATCGCGAGCGTCGGCCGATCCGCTGGCGTGCGCACGAGGATCGTCGCGGCGTGAGGCTCGGCCTTCTCGGGTACGGGCATTGCGTCCGCGGTCAGCCGGCTCGGCCAGCTCTCGCCCGACTTGATGGCGCGCAATTTCGGCTCGGCGTAGGCGAGACGCTCCAGGCCGGCGAAGGGCAGGCCCACGGCGGCGCCGCGCCACGTCCGCGTGATCGCGCCCGAGAACGCGCGGCGGACATCTGGGCTCTTCTCGCGGGCGCTCAGATCGGGCCCGTCCGCCTCTGCCAGCGCCGCCTGGCGCCCCCCGGCGCGGTCGAGCGCCAGGGCCAGGGCGCCGTCGCAGCCGATCTCGAGACGCTCCAGATGGCGCGACGCCGCGAGGATGAGCGCGAGCTCGCCCGGGTCGCGGAGGAAATCCTCCATCAGGCGCTGCCGGTCCTCCTGCGCGTCGAAGCACGGCTCGGCGAAGGTCAGCCGCTCGCCGGGCCGCAGGTCGCGGCGCCGCAGGGGCAGCCACAGTGCGAGGGCGCGCTCCGGAAAGCCGAGGGCCCGCGTCGCGCGCTCTATCCGAGCCAGATCCGACGCGACGTCGTCCCAGGCTTCGGTGGTCGCCGCCGCCGCCTCGATGCCGAGGAACGGATTTACCACGAACGGGGCGGAGTCTCCCGCATGCCCGAACGGCGCGACCACGAACGCGTCGCAGAGGTGGAACACCGCCTTCTGCCCCAGGCCGAACTTCCCGGCGCTGCGGGCGTCCTGCGTTTTGCTGCTCGCTGAGAGGTGCTTGATCCCTTTTGCGTGCTTCGACTCGAAGACGCCGTCGTTGACGACGAGCAGCCCCGGCCCCCGCAGCAGAGCATTCTCGGCCTCGGCGTCCAGGCGCGCGAGCAGATGCAGGGTGAACCTCCCGGCTTGCGCGTCGTCCGCATTCTGGATCAGCTCCTTTAAGATCGTAAAACGCGTACGGTAGCGATCCTTCAGATCGTTGCGGATCGCGTTGATGGCGGCGCTGTGATCGAGCTCGTAAGCCGGCATGATATCGTCGCTTTCGCAGCTGCGCCGGATGCCGGACGAAGCGCATCGAGTCGCATGGAGGACCAAGTCTTGTTCAGAAGGACGCGTCAGTAAATCGGTGCTGATCCCGATTCGGATGTTGTCTTATGAGATGTTGGAATCTGGTAGCTTTTGCCGGGTGGCAGGACGGCGCCGACGTGATCCGGGGGCTACCCGAGCCGCCGCGCCCTCAGCCCGCCGCCCAACGCGCGCTGGCGTAGGGCGCGAGGAACTCTCGCAACGCCTTCGACATGTGCGGATAGCCCCAGGCTACCTTCCAGCCCGCCGCATGCCCGTGCCGCGCCTCGATCCAGGCGTAGAGCGTCTCGTGGGGCACGAAGTACCACTCCCGTCCGTTGCCGGCGTCGCCGTTGGGATCGGGGAAGAGCATCCAGATGCCGCCGTCTCCGCCGTAGCGCTTCTTGTCCACGGTCGGGCGACCCTTCAGCTGCACCGGTCTTAGCGCCCCGTCCGGGGCGCGCACCACGAGATCCTCCCCGTAGCAGTCCGCCTCGGGCCGATAGACCCGATAGCCGGCGCGGATGAGGAGCGCGGTGGCTTCCGCACGGTTGGCGGCCTCCAGCTCGTTGGAGGTCAGGACGATCGGGCTCACCGGGGCATGCGCGAGGCTTTCCTCCTCGTCGTCGTCGATCCGGGTCGCGGGTCCGCCGAGGCTATCCGCGTAGAGCGCCGCGGCCGTCTCCTCGATGCGCGCGCGCCAGGCGAGCCGCTCGAGCCACGCGCCGGGGATGCCGGAGGCGCCGTAGAGCGCACCTGCGAGCTGGCCGGCGATGGCGGCGGTGGTGTCGGCATCCTCGCCGAGATTGGCGGCGAGCAGCACGGCGTCGCGGAAGGTCGTCGTGCGGGCCGCCGCCCAGAGCGCCGCCTGGAGGGAATGGACCACCCAGCCGGACCCGCGAACCTTCTCGCGCGGCAGGCCGAGGAAGCCGCCCTGGACGCGGCTCGCCGCGGGTGTCGTCAGCACCTGCTGCGCCGGCGCGCCGGCGATGGCGCGGGCGATCAGCTCGGCGTAGATTTCCGATGCGGCGATCGTGTCGGGAGAGCCGTGGGTGGTGCGGGTCTGGAGCGCCGCGACTCGCGCGAGCCGCGCGGGGTTGGGCCAATGGCGGATCGCGACGGGCGAGAGCCGCATCAGCGCGCCGTTGCCCGAGTGCTCCGGGCGCGTCGATCCGGCGATCGGGTCGCCGCTACGCTCGAACGCGCCGAGCGCCCGGCGCGTGGCGATGCCGATGTCGAAGCAGTCGCCCGTGCAGGAATAGGTCCCCTCGCGCCACCAAGAGACGAAGCGCGTCATCAGGTCGGTGGGGTCGAGGTCGGGATTGGCGAGGAGGCTGTCGGCAAGGGTCAGCGCCATAGCCGTGTCGTCGGTCCACTGCCCGGGCTCGAGGCCGAACGGGCCGCCGCCGACCATGTCGGAGAGGACGGCGACCTCGGGCCGGGACGAGAACTCGATCGCCGCGCCCACGGCGTCGCCTACCGCGAGACCGAGGAGCGCGCCGATCGCCCGGTCGCGTCGGCGCTCGTCCGCGTTCGCCGTCTCGGCGACCGGCGCGACGGGCCGTGCAACCCAACGCTCCTGAGGAAGGGTCTCGATGGCTCCGGGCCGCGCCGAGCGGACCGTCTCGATCGCCAGGTCGGGCACGACGCCCGCTTCGACCAGGAGCCGCGCGGCGACGGATCCGGCGCGGCCGAGCCCGCCCTTGCAATGGACGAGGACGCGCCCGCCGCAATCGAGGAGGCGCCGCAGGCGCGCGGACAGGTCGGGCCAGCCCGCCTCGAAGGCGGCGTCCGGGACGTCGCCGTCGACGATCGGGTGGTGATGCCATTCCATGAAGCGGCGGCGCACCTCCTCGCCGAGGGTCGGGATGCGCAGCGCCTCGAGCTCGAAGGGCTCGACCAGCGTCACCACGGCCGCGGCGTTCCAGGCGGCGATCACGTCGAGATCCGTCGCGAGGTCGCGGGCGTGGGAGCCGGAGCGCGCGCCAGATTGGGTCTTGCCGGGGGCGAAGGTCACGCCGATCATGCCGGAGCAGGGAGACCCCGGAGCGCCGGGCCAGGCGATCTCTGCGATGCGGAGCGTGTCGTTTCGGTTGTCCGTCATATCCATACCTCCGTCTGACATGCCCCGGTTTATCGTTCCTCTAAGCGAGGCGGCAGAAGCCGCCGGACTTTTCCGGAATCGGAGGGGGCGATGCGGGACGTGGATGGGCGGGAGTCTAGAGGCCGGGACGCGGCGGTGGGCTTCTACTGGACGCGGCCGGTGAACTGGGCGGGCTTCACGCGCCTCCCGCGCGATGCGGAGGAGGCGGCGAAGGCGAGCCGCACGATTCGGTACAGATGGAGCGCGTCCGCGCATGGGCGCGGGAGAATGCGGTCGCGCTGGTGGACGAGGTGCCGTTCATCGATCTGCGCACGGATTGCGTCACCGACGCCTGCGGCGAGACGCTGGCCAAGGCGCGGGCGCGCTGCAACGCGCGGGAGCCGCTGCTCGTCTACGTGCGGTTCGATTACGGCACCAGCCATTGGCGCCGGCATCCGCAGCTCGATCGCATCGCGCGCGAGCTCGGTTACAAGCCCATCCCGATCGAGCCGACGCCGGTCGCCGTCGACGGAACGCTCTTCGATCCGATCCGCCACTTCGAGGACTGGCGCGAGCTCGACGCCGCGCAGCGCGCCGAGTTCGCGAAGAGGGCCGAGGCGAAGCTGATCGAGGCCGCGGAGCGCATCGTGCAGACCCGCGGGCGCTACGCGGCCATCGCCGACCTTCTCAATCGCGAAGGCGTGCGGTCGAAGACCGGGAGGTCCTGGACCGGGGAGACGGTCCGCAAGATGTTGCAGCAGACGGGCTCCTACGCGGACCTTCTCGCCTGCTGGGCGGCCTCCGACGACGCGCGCATCCGGGAGCATGCGAAGGCTGTCGCGGTCCGGTTCGGCCTCGAATCCGTGTTCTAGCCTGTGAGGGATGCCACACCCGACGTTGCGGCATGCCGACCTCATTCGTAGGCTTCCGCCCAGGTCACCGCGCAACGTCCCGATTCGCCCGCCTCCGACGCGGCTTATGGAACAGGTTTTTGCCTCATGCCCATTCCAAGCCTGGACATAATGGTCGGCCTCTCCCTCGACGCTGGCGGCGCGCCGGACGGCTGCGGCGGGGCGGCGGGGGCGCTTGGCGCACCGGTCGTCGGGCCGCTGGGGCTCGTCGACAGCCTGGAGACGTTCTGCGGCCTCTCGACACCCGTGGCGAGCGCCGTGACCCGTATCGCCGCGTGGCAGCGGGCGCTGGAGGCGGCGGGGCCGGGGCGGTTCTGGTCGCGCTCGCTCGAGGCGGACGCATGGGCGACGGCGCGGGTGCTGCTGCGCTGGCGCGACGGGCTCGTCGAGGCCGGCTGGGCGGCGGAGCACGACCTCGACGCGCCGCGCCTCGCCGATCTTGCCGCCGCCGAGCGGGCGGCGGAAGGGCTCCCGCCGGGGCTGCCGGACCGGATGGCGCGGCTGCTCGACGAACTCGACAGGCACTGCGTCGCGCGCCTCGGCCGGCTGCGGCTGGTCGATCGTCGCGCCCACCTGCCTCCGGGCCTGCGCCGGCTCGTCGATCGGCTGGAGGCGCTGGGCGTCGCCGTCGAGGAGACGGCCTTCGCCCCGGCCGCGCCCGCCGAGACCGCGCTCGGGCGGCTCCAGCGCTGGCTCGGCGACGGTGAAACTCCTGCCGGCGCGCCGGACGGAAGCGTCACGCTGGCCGCCTGCGCCAGCGCGCCGCTCGCCGCCGAGCTCGTCGGGCAATGGGTCGAGACCGCGCCCGCGGGGGCGACCGCCACCCTCGTCGCCGAGGGCGGCGACAGCCGGCTGCTCGACCACGGGCTCGCCGCTGCGGGCCAGCCGCGGGCAGGGCGGAGCCTGCGCTCGCCGCGCCGCGGGACGCTCCAGGTGCTCCAGCTCGGTTTCGCCGTGGCGTGGGCGCCGTTCGACCCCCATGCGCTGATGCAGCTCCTCGCCTTCCCCGACGGCCCGATCGGCCTCCGGGCCGCCAGGCGTCTGGCCGGCGCGCTGGAGGAGGCGCCGGGCCGCGGGGGGCGCGAGTGGGCGGAAGCCTGGGCGGAGATCGAGGCCGACGCCCTCGCCGACGCCGAGGGGGACGCCGCCCGGGCGGCGCGCCGCCTCGAGCGCTGGCGCGCCTGGGCCGATCCGGACTGCGCGGATCCGATCGCCGGCATGCCGATCGCGCAGGCGCTTGCGATCTGCGACCGGGGGGCCTCCTGGGCCGTCGCCCGCTACGCCACGACGCACGATCCGCTCTTCCTCGCCACCGCGCGCCTGGCCGACGACGTTCGTCGCGCCCTCGTCGCGCTCGGGCGCGCGCACTACCCGCGCACCCTGATCGAGCGGATCGTCGACGAGGCGCTCGACACGGGCGAGCCCGATCCCGCGGCCGTCGCCGAGGCGGCGCCCTGGCGCTGCGTTGCGCATCCGGGCGCGGTCTGGGGGCCGGTCGATACGGTGGTCTGGTGGAACTTCTTCGCGCCGGGAGACGCCGCCGCGGCGAGCCCGTGGACGAAGGCCGAGCGCGAGGCGCTGGCAGCCGTCGGGATCGTCCCGGACACGCCCGCCCGCGCCGCCGCCGCGGCGGCCGCGGCCTGGGAGCGGGCCGTTCTGTGCGCCCGCGAGCGCCTCCTCCTCGTCGCGCCCGGACTCGAAGCGCACGACGAGGACGCACTGCATCCCCTCGCCCACCGGATCGCGCCGGCGCTGAAGGTGCTCGGCACACGCGCCCGGCTGGAGGAGGCGCTCGCCGCCCCCGCGACGAATCTGTGCGGCCGCGAGATCGTCCGCATGCCCGCGCCGGCGAGTGCGCCGCCAGCGGGACGGGCGCTCTGGCCGACGCCGGCCGACTTCGCCGCCCGGCTCGCCGGGCGCAAGCAATCCGCCACGTCCTTCGAGACGCTCGCGGCCTGCCCGCTCGCCTGGGCGCTGCGCCACGTGGCGGGGCTCTATCCCGGCCGGGCGCGGGCGATCGGCGACGAGGAGCGGCTGATCGGCAATCTGGCCCATGCCCTCTCGGTCGAGATCTTCCGGCCCGGCCCGCCCCCGGCGCCGGACGCCGCCGCGGCGGCGACGCGGTCGCGGCTCGACGCGCTGATCGACGTGTTCGCCGCGCCGCTGCGCCATCCCGCGGCGGCGATCGACCTCGCCTTCGCCCGCCGCCGCCTGCCGGAGGCCATGGCGACGCTGGCGACGCTCCTCGCCGACAACGACCTGAGCGTCGTCGCCACCGAGGAGCGCTTCGAGACGGAGGCCGAGCCGGGTCTGCCCGTGCACGGCGCCATCGACCTCGTCGCGCAGGACGCGCGCGGCGGCATCGTCATCATCGACCTCAAGTGGACGCGCAGCCCGAAGCGTCGACGGGAGGAGATCGCGGACGGCCGCGCCATCCAGCTCGCGACCTACGCCGCCGTGCGCGGCGGCGTCGGGGCGCGGGCGGGATACTTCCTGCTGCGCCAGCGGCTCTTCGCGACGCCCGCCAGGGAAGGGCTCACAGGCTTCGGGATCGAGGCGTCCCGGACGCTGCCCGAGACCTGGGCAGCGATGCGCGAGACCTACCGCCTCTGGCGCGACGCGGCGGAGGGCGGGCGTCTCGTCGCCCGCGGGGTGGAGGGCTGCGAGGACCACGAGCCGCCGGACCTGCCGCTCGTGCGCGAGGTCGCGTGCGAATACTGCGACTATCAGGGCCTGTGCCGGGTGAGGAGCGCGTGATGTCGTCGAGCCAACCCGCCTTCGGCCGCGTCGACTCGCTCATCGCCTCAGCCGGCACCGGCAAGACCTACACCCTCGTCGAGGAGATCGCCCGCGCCATCGCCGGCGGCCTCGAGCCCGACCGGCTGCTGGCCGCGACCTTCACCAAGAAGGCCGCAGGCGAGCTCTCCGCGCGCATCCGCACGAAGCTCATCGAGCAGGGCCGCGCGGACATCGCGGCCGCGATGCTCACCGCCCGGATCGGCACGGTGAACAGCGTCTGCGGCACCCTGATCGAGGCCTTCGCCTTCGCGCTCGGACGCTCGCCCACGGCCGAGGTGGTCGCGGAGGACCGCCAGGCCGTGCTCTTCGCCCGCGCCACCGGCGAGGCGATGGAGGCGCATGCGGCGGAGATCGGCGCGATCGCGGAGCGGCTCTCCGTGCCCGAGCGGGACTATTCGGGTCCGGCCGGGACGAAGCGCGGCTGGCGCGACGACGTGCGCCGCATGGTCGACGTGGCCCATCTGAACGGGCTGCGGCCCGTGGACATGCGCCGCTGCGCCGACCATTCGATCGCGGGTCTCCACCGCATCCTCGGCGCCCCGCGCCCGGGCGAGACGGCGGAGAGCCTCGATCGGGCGCTCGCGGATGCGGTCGCGCGCTGCTGCGCGGAGCTGACGCCGAGCGTGGTCGACACGCTGAAGAAGGGCACGCTCGACAAGGATGTCCCCCGCGTCAAGGCGGCGCGCGAGGCCCTGCGCCGCGGCGATCCTCTCCCCTGGTCGGACTGGGCGCAGCTCTCAAAGCTCGGGGCGACGAAGGCAGACGCGGCCCTGTTCGCCGACGTCGTCACCGCCGCCGCTACGCATCCCCGCCATCCGCGCCTGCGCGCCGACCTCGCGGACTTCGTCGCCGCCCAGTTCGCCTGCGCCGCGCGCTGCATGACGGCCTACGCCGCCTACAAGCGCGAGCGCGGCCTCGTCGACTTCGTCGACCAGGAGATGCTCGCGCTCGCGATCCTGCGCGATCCCGCCAACCGGGAGCGGCTGCAGGAGCTGATCGGCGCCGTGTTCGTCGACGAGTTCCAGGATTCGAGCCCGATCCAGGTGGCGATCTTCTCCGCGCTCGCCGCCATCGTACCGGTGAGCGTCTGGGTGGGCGATCCGAAGCAGTCGATCTTCGGCTTCCGCGACGCGGACCCGGAGCTGACGCTCGCCGCGGCGCAGGGGATCACAAAAGGGACCGGCGGCGCGACGCGCTACCTGCGCAAGTCCTGGCGCTCCCGCCCGCCGATCGTCGATCTCGTCAACGCGGCCTTCCTGCCGCCCTTCCGCGCCGTCAGCACGACGGACGAGGAGATCGCCTTCGACGCGGCCGCGCGCGAGGACGGCTCCGAGGCGCCCGCGGCCTTCTCCGTCTGGAGCATGGCGGGGAAGAACGCCGGCGAGCGCACCGCCGCGCTCGCCGCGCACCTCGCCGGCCTCCTCGCCGAGCCGAAGGCGTGGCCGGTCGGCGTCAAGGGCACGGACGAGACCCGCCCCGCCCGGGGCGGCGACGTCGCGATCCTGTGCCGGAGCAACGGCCAAGTCGGCGCCATCGCCAAGGCGCTCGCCGCGTCGGGCCTGCGCGTCGCCGTCGACCGCGCGGGGCTTCTCGCCACGCCGCAGGCGGAGCTGATGACGGCCGCCTTGCGCGCCGTCGCCGATCCCTCGGACACGCTGGCGCTGGCCGAATTGTGCCGCTTCGCGCGCGACGACGAGGACTGGCTCGCCGCCTCCTTCGCCGAGACGCCGATCGAGGCGCTGCGCGTCGCGCTGCCCTTCACCGGCGAACTCGAGGCGCTGCGCGGTCGCGCCGCCCAGCTCACGCCGGCCGAGATGCTCGACGCGGTCCTGCACGTCCCCGGCCTCGTCGCCCTCGTCGGGTCCTGGGGCATGCTCGAGGAGCGCTGGCACGACCTCGAGGCGCTGCGCGCGCTGGCGTCCACCTACGAGGAGGAGTGCCGCGCCGAGCGCACGCCCGCGACCCTGGTGGGCCTGTGCGCCTGGCTCGGCGCGCTCGACAAGGCGGACCGCCCCAAGAGCCGGCATCCCGACGCCATTCACGTGCTGACCTATCACGGCGCGAAGGGCCTCGAATGGCCGATCGTCGTCCTCACCGAGCTCGAATCCGAGGCCAAGGGCTCGCCCTTCGGCCTGCGCGCCGAGAACGCGACGGGCGCGCCGCCCGACTGGCGCGACCCGCTCGCAGGCCGCGTCCTGCGCTACTGGCCCTGGCCTTACGGCGACCAGAAGAAGGGCGTCGGCCTCGACGAGACGGCCGCGACGAGCCCGGAGGGCGTCGCCGCCATGGCCGCCGAGCGGCTCGAGCGCGTGCGCCTCCTCTATGTCGGCCTCACCCGCGCCCGCGACACGCTGGTCTTCGCCCTCACCGGCAAGGACTGCGCCTGGCTCGACGAGCTGACGGACGGGGCCGGGACGCCGCTCGTCTCCTTCGCCAACGGACTGGTGCGGGTGGGCGAGCGCACGTTCCCGTGCCGCGGCGAGCCGACCCCGCGGGCCGAGGCCGCGGCGGCGCCCGCGCCCGTCGATCACCTCCGCCCCGTCATTGAGCGCCGCACGCACCCGCCGCTGCGGATCGCGCCGAGCGGGGTCGCGGGAGAGGGCGCGCGGATCGTCGAGACGATCGATCTCGGCGCGCGCTTCGTGCTGGCTGGCAAGCCCGACATGCAGGCGATCGGCGAGGCCTGCCACCGCTTCCTCGCCTGCGACGACCCGGCCTTCGGCCCGGATCGTCGCCGCGCCCGCGCCACGCGCCTGATCGCCGCCTGGGGCGCGGCGCCGCTCGCGCCCGAGGACCTCCTGGAGATGTCCCGGCGCCTCGCCGCCTTCCTCGCCGACCGCTATCCCGACGCGGGCCTCGCCCCGGAATGGCCGGTGCACCTGCCCGACGGCGACCGGGTCCTCGCCGGGCGCATCGACCTCCTGGTGGACGCGGGCGAGACCCTCGCCATCGTCGACCACAAGAGCTTCCCCGGCGGGGTCGAGGATGGGGACGCCCGCCTCGCGGCCTTCGCGGGGCAGGCTGGGCTCTATGCGCGCGCGGTGTCGCGGGCGACCGGAAGGCCATGCGGGGATCTTTGGCTGCATCAGCCGATCGTGGGGCGGGTCGTGCGGGTCGAGGTCGACGCGCCTGCGCCCGCCTGACGGGAGCGTGCGCTTTCAGCGATTGGAAACTCGGAGGGGCGGCGTTGAAGAAAGACGAGTTCAGGGCGTGGTTGGAGAAGAGCGGGCGGGCGCCGTCCGCGACCAAGATCCGTATCAGCTACATGAGCAGCATCGAAAAGCGGATGAAGGCGCTGGGAAGCCCGTTCGCCGACATCGACGCCGCCTACGACGCGGACGGGCTGGAGCAGCTGCGCGCGGCGCTCGCCACAATGACGAAGGACTATCAGGAGGGCGGCACGGCCTACCGCGCGCTCATGCCGAGCTCCGTCGGCTCGCGGCACAGGCTGAACGGGTTCCGGAACGCCCTGGAGAGCTATCGCCGGTTCAGAGCCGCGCCCGACGGACCGCTCGCCGTCGACGGAGAGGATCCCGACGTCCCCACGCCGACGAACCTGATCCTCTACGGCCCTCCGGGAACAGGCAAGACCTACGCCACCGCCGCCGAGGCGGTTCGCCTGTGCGACGGCGAGGTCCCGGAAAAGCGGGCGGAGCTGATGGCCCGCTATGCGAAGCTGCGGGAGGCCGGCCAGATCCGCTTCGTCACCTTCCACCAGTCCTATTCCTACGAGGATTTCGTGGAAGGCCTGCGGCCGGTCTCGGCGGAGCCCGGCGGCGAAGGCTCGGGCGACGACGGTCCAGGCTTTCGCCTCGTCCCCGTCAAGGGCGTTTTCCGAGAGATCTGCGCTCGCGCCGAGCAAGCCCGCAAACGCGGCGGCAGCGCACCCTTCGACGTCGGCGAGCGGAGCGTCTACAAGATGTCGCTCGGTCGCGCCGGCTCCGAGGACGAGGTCTACGACGCGGCGCTCGCCGGCGGATACATCGTGCTGGGCTGGGGCGGCGACGTCGACTGGTCCGATCCGTCCTATGGGGATTTCGCGACCGTCAAGGCGCGCTGGAACGAGATCGAGCCGGGGGTGAGCGGGACCAGCGGCAACGTCGCCCAGGTATGGCGCTTCCGGGAGCAAATGCGCGTGGGAGACCTCGTGGTCGTCTCGGCCGGAAATCACAGCTTCCGCGCCATCGGAGAGATCACGAGCGGATACCGCTACGAGCCCACGGGTTTCCGGACCTACAATCATCGCCGCGACGTCCGCTGGCTCCTGAAGCTCGACGAGCCTCTCGGCGTCGACGAGATCTACGCCAAGCCGTTCACGCAGCAATCCTGCTACCGGCTCTCCGACGACCACCTCAAGCGCGAGGCCCTGTCCCGGCTGCTACCCGGCGAGGCCGTCGATGACGACCTGCCGCCGGACCAGTTCGTGCTCGTGATCGACGAGATCAACCGCGCGAACGTCTCGAAGGTGCTGGGCGAGCTCATCACCCTGCTCGAGCCGGACAAGCGGCTGGGCGGCGAGAACGAGATCCGCCTGACGCTTCCCTATTCCGGCGACGCGTTCGGCGTGCCGGACAACCTCCATATCGTCGGCACGATGAACACCGCCGATCGCTCCATCGCGCTCCTCGACACCGCGCTGAGGCGGCGTTTCGTCTTCCGCGAGCTGATGCCGCGCCCGGAGCTGCTGGCGGCTGCGAGCGCGGCGACGGGGATCGACCTCGGCGAGTTCCTCCGGCGCGTCAACGAGCGGATCGAGTACCTCGTCGACCGCGAGCGCCAGATCGGCCACGCCTACCTCATGGCCTGCCGCACCCGGGCGGAGGTCGACGAGGCGATGCGTCTGAAGATCATCCCGCTCCTCCAGGAGTATTTCTTCGAGGACTGGAGCAAGGTCGCGCTGGTGCTCGGCGATCCCAAGGGCCAGCGTTTCCTGGAGCGCATCACGCTGAAGCCGCCGCCGGGGCTCGACGAGGACGGCGCCGAGCCGCGCGTGAGCTGGCGCGTCCGGGACAGCTTCCCCCTCGACGCCTACGATCCTGCATGATCCGGCGCAGCGTCTCGGAATGGGCGCACATCCCCTATGGCGACGGCCCGGACGAGATCCCGCGCTTCGCGGCGGACCGGATCGCCGCCGCCGCACGGGCCTCGCCGCTCGCCGGCGCGACCGGGACGGGCGTCCTGGAGCACGGCCGCACGGGGCTGCGCGCCCGGAACATCGTGGGGGTGATCGCCGCCGAGGGCTGCTCGCTCGAGATCCTGCCGAAGATCGACGGGCTCGACGGCGAGGGCGCGGTCCGCCGCCGGCTCGTCCGCATGCTCGCCGTCGCCCTCGATCTCGACCTCGCCGCCGGACGGCTCACCGCACTCGATACGCAGCGGGAGGATCTCCTGGAGATCCTCGTGCGCCTCTTCGCCGAGCGCCTGGCCGAGGCCGTGCGCCGCGGAATGCCGCGGGCGTACGTTCCCGAGGAGGGCGATCTGACCGCCCTGCGCGGCCGTCTCGACCCGAAACGCCAATTCACCACGCTGCTCGCGACGCCCCAGAAGCTCGCCTGCCGCTACGACGCGCTCTCGCCGGACATCCCGCTCAACCAGGTCATGAAGGCCGCCGTCGGCGTCCTCACGGGCCATGCACGGCGAGAGGCGACCCGGCGGCTCCTGCGGGAGCTCGCGTTCGTCTATGCGGACGTGCCGGCTCCACCGCCCGGGCATCTCCGCTTCGATCTGATCCACCTCGACCGCAGCAACGCGCGCTGGCGCGACCTCGTTGAGCTGGCGCAGCTGCTGCTCGGCGGTCGCTTCCAGACGACCTCGTCTGGGCCGCAACGCGGATTCTCGCTTCTCTTCGACATGAACGCGCTGTTCGAGGCCTACATCGCCCGCGTGCTCGCCCGCGCTCTTCGGCAGGACGGGTTGACGGTTGTCGCCCAGGGCGGGCGCCGCTACTGCCTCACCGACCTCGCGACCGGGTCGCAGGCGTTCCAGACCCGTCCCGACCTGATCGTCCGGCGGGGAGACGCGATCCTGCTGGTGGCCGACACCAAGTGGAAGCGTCTCGCGCCGCGGATCGACGACCCGAAGCAGGGTGTCTCTCAGGCCGACGTCTACCAGATGATGGCCTACGGTCGCCTCTACGCCTGCCCGCGCTTGGCCCTGCTTTACCCGCATCATTCCGGTCTCGGGGCGGATGAAGGGCTTTCGAGCCGACATCGCGTGGCAGACTGCGAGGACGAGATCGCCGTCCTCACCCACGATTTGGCGAGCGAGGACGACGCGCTCGAACGCTTGAGAACTGGACTGGCGCCCCTGATCGGCACACCGGGCCTCGCGGCCGCGATCGGGCTCTGAATTCGGAATACCGGCTGGGCTACTTTCGTCAGGACGGCAGCCTGGAGGAACGCTCGGTCGGGCCGACCTCGCCGCCTTCTACGGGGATACGTGCCGTGCAGTGACGCCATATCGCTTGCATCAGATGCAGTTCCGCAGGGCGACGCTGAAGGTTTCCGCGAAGGACGTCCGCGGCAGGAAACGGCTGAGGCCGTGCGAGACGCGTGGAGCGTGGTCCGTCACGTCGAGGTCCACCGTATCGCCCTCGGCGGGAACGCGCGCCAGGCTGAAGTTCGGCACTGTGACCTCCAGGTTCCAGTGCCCGTTTCGCGCGTAGGTTCGCATCATGGAGCCGGGCACGTAATGCCCGAACGCGTCCATTCCCTCCACGACGGTGATAGGATCGAACGCATTCGGCTCCTGGAGGCGGCGGCTCGCCTCTTCGTCCTTTTCCGAGACGAGGGCCGTCAGGACACCCGGCTGGCGGCAGAAGACGGTCACCGTCCCTGTCTGGTCTCGTGTCTTCGTGAAGGCCACGACGCCGGACTTGTACGGCTCGATCCGCCAAGGGTCGAATTCCCGAGGGTTCCACGTCACACGGAACGACGTCAGCTCGTCGTGGTCGAAGAAGTGCATTTCGCCGGGGGACGTCATCGCTGCCGTCGTCACGATCTCGGCGCCGGCGCCCATGCGAACGACATATTCGAGTATCACGCCGGTCATGATCTGCTGGCTCGACAGGTCGTAGGCGTCGAAAGCCTTTTCCGTCGGATTGGTGAGGGCCGCCCCGTCGTAGAATTGGTGCACGCCGACCTCGCCCGGCTCTGCCGAGCGCGAGACGCCCCCGAGAAAAGCGTAGGCGCAAGCGGACGCGCACACGCCAGGGACGATCTCGTGGCCGAAGCTCGAGACCCCGTCCCTCACCGAGGCGCCGACGGCGGTCCAGAACCCGTACTTACGAATAAGCTCCCCGAGACGCAGCCCTGCGACGAGATTGCCCCCGCCCGAGTTGAGATAGAGGGTCGGTCCTCCCGAGCCCCCGAACTCGTCCTCCACGAAGCGCTCGAAATCTTCCGGGGTCTCGGACGTGATGACGCCGTCGGCGATAACCCACTCGCAACCGTGGCAGTTTCCGCCGTTGCCTTGAAGTTCGAAGCGCATTAACTCCGCTTGGCAGGTTTCTCCCGCAAGAGAGCCGATCGCGGCGAGGAGGAGAACCGCCCCGAGTTTCATGTTTTGTGCGACCTTCACGAGCGACATGCTGCCGGCGCAGCGGTAAAGCATTTCGGCGTACGCTGACAAGGACGTAAGCCGCTCCATCGAGGCAAATCCGCGCCTCCGAGTGAAGGGCGAAAATGATCGTTACCTCCAGCTTCGCGACCACGGCTCGATGCTGACCGCGGCGGAGGCGAATGCCGATGGACGCTCGCGAAGCATTGGTTACGCCAAAGGTTGGCTACCCTTCGACCACCGCTTGCTCTTGCGCCCGTGCTTCGTCCGCGCTGTTGTCCCGCGAGCGGCACCGACCGTGTCCGCATCGCGACGATAACGCTGGCAAATGACCGGGTACACGGACGTTGGGAAAGGGTGCCCCCCTTCTCCGCCCTTTCGTCGTTGCCGCCATAGGCCGATCTCTGCGAGACGAGAGGTCGGTCGGATCGGATCGCGGCGAGCTGCTTCGGCCGATCGCCAACCATTCTGTAACCTTAATCTACCATTTCCTGCTGTCTCAGGGCCAACCGTCTTGTTCCGGTCGTCGAGCCAGTGTAAATGTGTAATGTTCCACGGTAACGGCTGTCGCCGACCGTGATCCGTTGATCCGCAAAGCTTTGCGGGCGACCGGAGTAGCGAGTCCCTCCTCCGCTACCATCCGTTCCTCGACATCGACCCACTTCTGCCGCCCTGCGCCGTCGACCGGCCGTCTGCGCCGCAGCCGCCCGCGCCGTGCCGAGATCACGCGCCGTGCAGCACCAGGCGCATTCCCGCCTCGAAACAGGGCGTCAGCGGCCGCCCCGCGATGGCGCGCGTCACGACCGCCTCCGCGCCGCGAGCGCCGTCGCCTTCGTCTCGACGAGCGGCGTCGTCGACCAGGTGCGGATCAGGGGGAGCGCCGCGCCGCCGACGCACAGCGCCAGCGGATGCTCCGGGTCCGGGTCGGCCCGCCAGAAGCACCAGGCGGCGGCGTCCTGGCCGGGCTCTCGGGTCGTGAAGCGGATCGCGCCGGGGGTGCCGAGGTCGAACCAGAAGGATGCGAGCGAGAGCGACAGCCCCAGCCCGCGCGCCTTGATGTAGGCCTCCTTCAGGGTCCAGTGCTCGAAGAAGCGGTAGGCGCGCGGCGCCGCGTCGAGGCCCGCGAGCGACTGCGCCTCCTCGGGCGCGAAGGCGTGGGCGGCGAGGCCCGGGAGATCGCCGCGGTCGCGGATGCGCTCGACGTCGACGCCCACGGCGCGCCCCACGGCCGCCGCGAGGACGACGAGATCGCCGGAATGCGACAGGTTGAAGGTGAGCCCCGGCACGGCGGCCGCGCCGTCCGCGTCGAGATGCGGCTTGCCGAAGCGATCCGGGACGAAGCGCCAGGCCTGCGGCGTGCGCGCGCCGTAGCGCGACAAGGTCGTGCGCACGAGCGCACGCGCGGTCGCGTAGCGCAGCCGATCGGCCTCGAAGTGGAAGCGCCGCTCGCGGGCGCGCTCCTCGTCCGTCATCAGGTCGCGATAGGCCTCGACGAGGCCGGGCGTGGCGCGCACGGCGTCGATCCGGCTGATCCAGAGGTCGACACCGTCGCCCGGCGTCGCTCCCGCCTCGGTTGCCGGCGCGCTCATGTCTCGTACACGCACAGGAGGTCCTTGCGCGCGATCCGCCGCTCGCGCGGATAGCCGAAGGCGTTGTTGACGTAGGTGACGCCGTCGCGCTCGATGCGCTGGTTGACGTGGCTGTGGCCGTAGACGTGCAGGCTGCCGCCGAGCGCGCGGATCTGCTCGTCCATGCGCCGGCTGCCGAGCACGGGATCCAGGAAGCGGTAGGTCGCGGGGATGCGCTCCGGGATCAGGTCGATGCGCGGCAGGAAGTGCGAGAAGGTCAGCGTCGTCGCGTCGGCGAGGGGCTGCAAGGGCGCGTTGAGCCGCAGGAAGGCGGAGGTGACGTCCCACGCGCCCAGGCCCTCCGGCCAGCGGCAGGCGCGGAAGTCCATCCACGACAGGCGCAGCCGCGCGTCCGGCTCGCCGAAGCTGAAGTCGTACCAGCCGAGCAGCGGCACGATGCGCAGGCCGCCCTGGCGCCATGCACGCATCGAGGCGCCGCTTTCCCGCGCGACGTGCTCAACGGCGCGGAACTTGGCGAAGCTGTCGCCGTCGCCATCGTCCGCGCCCACCCACAGATCGTGGTTACCCGGCACGAACAGGACCGTGCGGAAGCGCTCCGCCAGGAGCTCGAGGCCATGGGCGAGGAGCGGCAGCGCGCTCGCGACGTCGCCGGCGAGGACGAGCACGTCGTCGCGGTGGTCGACCCGCGACAGGCCCTGCAGCCAACCAAGATTCTCCGGGTGGTCGATGTGGATGTCGGAGACGGCGAGCACCCTCATGGGCCGGGATCCCGGAAGGTCGCCGGCGCGAGCCGCTCCAGGTAGGGCAGGTCCCGCGGGTCGAAGCTCCGGCGGATGCGGGCGATGCGCGCGAGCGCCCTCTCGCGCGACACCATCAGGTGCCCGCGCAGCTCCACGCGCGCCTCGGCCACCCGCCCGGCGCGCAGCTTGCGCACGACGGCGAGGTGCTCGGGCAGGAAGGGCTCGACCTCGAACATCGCCAGCGTGCGCGGGTAGAGGAAGCGGTGGGCGATGAGGAGCGACTGGTGCAGCCGGATCGCCTGGAGAAGGGCCTCGTTGCCGCAATGGCCGAGGAACTGGACGTGCATCTCGTCCTCGAGCGCGTCGAGCTCGGTGCTGCCGAGGCGCTCGGGCGCGGCGAGGCCGGCCTCGAGCCGTGCCTCCATCCGCGCGAGCAGCGCGGCCGGCGCGCGGGCGGCGGCCTTCTCCAGCGCCTCGGGCTCGAGGATCGCGCGCACCTCGTAGAGCTCGCCGACGTGGGTCGGCGTCAGCGCCGGCGCGACCCAGCGCGCACCCTCGCCCTTCTTGACGACGCCGGCCTGCTGCAGGCGCCCGACCACGTCGCGCGCCACGGTGCGGCTCACCCCGTAGTGACGGGCGAGCTCGCTCTCGACGATCCGCCAGTCGGCCAGCAGCGTACGGGCCACGATCTCGCTCTCGACCTCGTCGTAGATGCGCTCCCAGGTCGCAACGGCGCGCAGCCGCCCCGAGACGGCGTCGGCGGCGGCGGCCGTGGCGGGGGCGACCGCGTCCGCGGCGGCCTCGACGACGTAGCCGCGCCCTTGCGT
This sequence comes from Salinarimonas sp. NSM, assembly GCF_052380005.1. Lineage (NCBI taxonomy): Bacteria > Pseudomonadati > Pseudomonadota > Alphaproteobacteria > Hyphomicrobiales > Salinarimonadaceae > Salinarimonas > Salinarimonas sp. NSM. The sequence continues at coordinate 43,312 of NZ_JBQTCJ010000007.1, read as the reverse complement.
CTTGCGGACGAGCCCCGCCTCGGCGAGGCGGGCGAGGGCCTGGCGAGCCGGAGGGCGGCTCACGCCGAAGCGGCTCGCCACCTGCGTCTCCCCGATCCGCTCGCCGGCCTGGAGGCGTCCCTGCGCGATCTCCGCGGCCAGGATGGCGAAGACCCGCTCGTTGAGGCGCGGCACCGCTCCTGTAACGGAAGGCTCCCTTGCGGCGGACGTCCGGTCCGGCGCAAACGTCCCGCTCGTTCCGTCCGTGACCGCCACACGTCCCATCCCGTTGCCGAGCGGCGCGGCGCGCCGCTCAGATCCCCGACGCCAGATAGCCCCCGTCGACGCGCAGGGTCTCCCCGTTGACGAATGCGGAGGCGTCGCTCGCCAGGAAGATAGCCGCGCCGACGAGCTCCGGCAATTCGCCCATGCGTCCCATGGCACACCGCCGCACCGCCTCCTCCTTGCGCGCCGGGGACATGCGCTCGCGGTTGAGGTCGGTCGGGAAGAAGCCGGGCGCGATGGCGTTGACCCGCACGCCCGAGGCGCCCCATTCCGCCGCGAAGCTCCGCGTCAGCCCGACCACGCCCCACTTGCTCGCGCTGTAGGCGGCGGCCTGCGCCCAGCCTGTGTGCGCCGCGAGCGAAGCGATGTTGACGACTGCGCCTCGCCCCGCCTCGATCATCGCCGGGGCGAAGGCCGTGCAGGCGAAGAAGACCGACTTCAGGTTCGTGTCGAGCACGCGGTCGTAGGTCTCCTCGTTCACGGCGAGCGCGGGCTCGATCGCCGTCGTGCCCTGGCAGTTCACGAGCACGTCGACCGGGCCGTGCTCGGCGCGCACCCGCGCTGCGAGCTCCTGGAGCAGCTCCGGCTGGCGGGCATCGAGCGCGTAGGCGGTGCGGCGCCCGTCGGCGTCCGAGCGCCCGGCGGCGTCGAGCGTCGCCCTGCGGCGACCGGCGATCACCACCCGCGCGCCCGCCTGCCGGTAGGCTGCGGCGATCTCGCCGCCGATGCCGCCGGTGCCCCCGATGACGACCGCGAGCCGGTCTCGCAGCGAGAACATGTCCATCCTGTCCCTCCCTCCCGCGTCGCGGCGGCGGCGCCTTCGCCGAACGTCGCGTCTTCCCCAAACGTCGCTCTTGCGCCGCGCTCCGAAAAACGTACAATGCACACAGTAGACGTTACAAGAGCCCGACGCGACGGGAGACGCCGGCGAGAGACTCGGCGCAGGGTCGGCACGGGGAGGAGACGAGATGGGTGGACGGCTCGCAGGCAAGCGCGCGCTGGTGACCGGCGCCGGTGCCGGGATCGGCCGGGCGATCGCGCTCGCCTTCGCGGCGGAGGGTGCGCACGTCGTCGCGGCGAGCCGCACGCGTGCCAAGATGGAGGACATGCCGCGCATCCATGCGGCGATCGCGCCCGTGGCGCTCGACGTCACCGATCCGCGGGCCGTCTCGGACGTGCTCGGCGGGGAGCGCGCGTTCGACGTCGTGGTCAACGCGGCGGGGTGGGTGCACCAGGGCACGCTGCTCGCCTGCTCGCTCGCGGACTGGCGCGCGAGCTTCGAGCAGAACGTCACCTCCGCCTTCCTCGTTCTCAAGGCGACGCTGCCGGCGATGATCGCCCATGGCGGCGGCTCGATCGTCAATGTCGCATCGGTCGCCTCCACCGTCACCGGAGTCGCCGAGCGCGCGGCCTACGGTGCGAGCAAGGCGGCGCTGATCGGTCTCACCAAGGCGGTCGCGCGCGACCATATCCGCGAGGGCGTGCGCGCCAACGCGCTGTGCCCCGGCACCACGTCCTCGCCCTCGCTCGAGGCGCGAATCGCCGCCGACGACGATCCCGAGGGCGCGCGTCGGCGCTTCGTCGCCCGCCAGCCGATGGGCCGGCTCGGCACGGTCGAGGAGATGGCGGCGGCGGCGCTCTACCTCGCCAGCGACGAGGCCGCCTTCGTCACCGGCACGGTGATGCTCGTCGATGGAGGGCAGACGCTGTGAGCGCCGCCGACGACGCGCCCGAGGCCGCTTACGCGGCGCGCATCCCCGAGGCCGGGCTCGCCGCCTTCTGCCGCGCGGTTCTCGCCGGGGCCGGCGCCGATCTCGAGAGCGCGGATGCGGCGACGCGCGCGATGCTGCACGCCTCGCGCCACGGCGTCGACAGCCACGGCGTGCGCCTGCTCGACCACTACGTCCGCGCGCTCGTCGGCGGCCGGGTGAACGGCACGCCGACCCTCGCCTTCGACCGCTCCGACCGGCCGGTGGCGATGCTCGACGCGGACCACGCCCATGGCGCGCGCGCGACCTACGCTGCGATGGCGCGCGCCGGCGCGGCCGCGCGGCGCTTCGGCATCGGGGCGGTCGGCATCCGCAACTCCTCGCATTTCGGCGCGGCCGGCGCCTACGCACTCGCGGCGGCGGAGGAGGGGCTCGTCGGCATCGCGGTGTGCAATTCCGACGCCTTCGTGCGCCTGCAGGGGGGTGCGGAGCGCTTCCTCGGCACGAACCCGATCGCGGCCGCAGCGCCCTGCGGCGAGGGGCGGCCGTGGCTGCTCGACATGGCGACGAGCGCCATCCCCTACAACCGGATCGTGCTCCACCGGAGCCTCGAGCGACCGCTGCCCGAGGGCGTCGCCTCCACCGAGGACGGTGGCGACACGCGCGACCCGGACCTCGCCGCGATGCTCGCGCCGCTCGGCGGCGCCTTCGGCTACAAGGGCGCGGGACTCGCCGGGCTCGTGGAGATCCTCTCCGCCCTCCTCACCGGCATGGGCACGAGCGCCGAGCTCCTGCCGATGACGGGGCCCGACTTCGCCACGCCGCGGGGGCTCGGCGCCTTCGTGCTCGCCCTCGACCCGGACGCCTTCGTCGGTCGCGCCGAGTTCGAGGCCGGCATGCGCCGCTACCTCGCCGCCCTGCGCGGATCGCTGCCCGCCGAGGGCGCGCGCGTGCTCGCGCCCGGCGACCGGGAATGGGCGCAGGCCGAGGCGCGCGCCCGCACCGGCATCCCCGTCGATCCCCATTCGCTCGAGGCCTTCCGCCGGCTGGCGGCGGCCTGGGACGTGCCCCTCCCGGCGTCCGCGCCGGAGGGGGGCGACACCGGCTCCAACGCATGAGCCGTCTCGCACCAGAGGGAGGAAAGACCATGAACACGAAGACGACCATCCGGCCGATGGCGGGCGCCTGCGGCGCCGCGCTCGCGCTCGCGCTCTGCGCCGGCGTGGCGCAGGCGCAGGAGCACACCCTGCGCTTCAACCACGTGCTCGGCCCCAACGAGCCCTTCCACCGCGGCTTCACCGCCTGGGCCGAGCGCGTCGCGGAGCGGACCGACGGCGGGCTGCAGATCCAGGTCTTCCACTCCGCGCAGCTCGGCGTCGAGGAGGACATCATCGAGCAGATCCGCCAGGGCGCGAACATCGGCCAGAACACCGACGCGGCCCGGCTCGGCACCTACGTGCCCGGCATCGCCGTCGTGAACGGCCCCTACTTCGTCTCTTCCGCCGAGGAGGCCTTCTCGCTCACCGACGCGCCCACCATGCAGGGCTGGCTCGCGGAGCTGTCCGACCAGCACGGCATCGAGGTCGTCTGCTTCGACTGGGTGCAGGGCTTCCGCAACTTCTTCACGAACGAGGAGATCCGTACGCCCGCCGACCTCGAGGGCCTGCGCATCCGCACGCCACCGGCGCCGATCTGGCAGGAATCGATCCGCGCGCTGGGCGCACAGCCCACCGCCATGGCCTTCGGCGACGTCTATCCCGGTCTCCAGCAGCGCGCCATCGACGGCGCCGAGCTGACCTACCCGAACATCACGGCGGGCAACCTCAACGAGGTGCTCGACGTCGCCAACGAGACGAAGCACATCCTCCTCGTCAACTTCCAGATCGTCTCGGCGCAATGGTTCGACGGGTTGCCCACCGAGTACCAGGCGGCCTTGAAGGAGGAGTGCCGCGCCGCCGGCCAGGCGACCTCCGCGGAGATCGCCGACGCCGCCGAGGCCGCCAAGCAGCGGCTGATCGAGGCGGGCATGACGATCGTCGACGACGTCGACATGGAGGCCTTCCGCGCGGCGGGCGAGGCGGCGTACGAAGCGCTCGGGCTGTCGGAGGAGAAGGCCGCGCTCCAGGCCGAGATCGGGGGGTGACCGAGCCCGCCCGACGCGGGAGGAGGCCGGTGGAGGCGTCATGAAGCGAATTATGCCGGCACTCGCGAAGGCCGAGGCGATCCTCGCCGGCCTCCTCCTCATGGGCATGGTGGGGCTGATCTTCACGGGCGGGGTGGCGCGGATGATGCGCAACCCGCTCAACTGGACGATCGACCTCGCCACCTGCTTCTTCGCCTGGGCGGCGTTCCTGTGCGCGGACATCGCCTGGCGCAACGACAAGCTGATGGCGGTGGAGCTCCTCGGCGCACGCCTGCCGCCGCACGGGCGCCATCTCCTCCAGACCGTGAACTACGCGATCATCGCCGTCTTCCTCGGCTACGTCGTCTATGCCGGCGCCTGGCTCTCCTGGGTGAGCCGGGCGCGCTCGTTCCAGGGCATCCCCGGCGTCAGCTATTCCTGGGTGACGATGAGCCTCGTCGTCGGGGGCCTGCTGCTGCTCGCGACGACGCTCGCGAAGCTCGTCCGCCACCTGCGCGCAGGGCCGCACGCGCCCGCGCCGGCCGGGGAGGCGTGAGGCGATGCTCCTCGTCGTCGTCGCCTTCCTCGTGCTGCTCGTCATGGGCATGCCGGTCGCCTTCGCGATCGGCATCTCGGGGGCGCTCTTCTTCGTCCAGCACCCCGAGCTGCCCTTCACCATCCCCGTCCAGGTGACGGTGTCGCAGACACAGAACTTCGCCCTCCTCGCGGTGCCGCTCTTCATCCTGGCCGGCAACTTCCTCAACCGGTCGGGGCTGACGCGCCGGCTCGTCGACCTCGCCTCGGTGCTGACCGGGCGCATGCGCGGCGGGCTCGCGCAGATATCGGTGACGCTGTCGGCCTTGATGGGCGGCGTCTCGGGATCGGCCATCGCGGACGCGGCGATGCAGGCGCGCATGCTCGGCCCGGAGATGACGAAGCGCGGCATGAGCCGCGGCTTCGCGGCGGGCGTGCTCTCCTTCAGCGCGATCCTCACCCCGATCGTGCCGCCGGGCATCGGCATGATCCTCTACGGCACGATCGGCAACGTCTCGATCGGCCGGCTGTTCGCGGCGGGCATCGTGCCGGCGCTCCTGCTGTGGGTCGCGCTCAGCCTCGCCGTCTGGGCGACGGCGACGGTGCGCGGCTATCCGCCCGAGCGCACGACGCGCCCGACGCTGCGGGAGGCCGGCGTCGCCTTCAAGGCGGGCGTCTGGGCGCTGCTCTTCCCGATCTTCCTGCTGCTCGGCCTCAGGATGGGCGTGTTCACGCCCTCCGAGATCGGCGCCTTCGCCGTGCTCTACGCGATCGTCGTCGGTGTCGCGATCTATAGAGAATTGCGCTTTCGCGGCTTCGTCGAGGCCCTGGAGACGAGCCTGTCCGACGTCGGCGCGGTCATGCTGCTGATCGCGCTCTCCGCGATCTTCTCCTACGGCATCGTGCTCGAGCAGATCCCCGCGGCCGTCACCTCCGCGGTGACCGGCGTCGCGGGGAACCTCGAGGTCGCCATGATCCTCATCGTCGCGTGCGTCATCGCCATCGGCTTCTTCGTCGACGCCACGGTGTTGATCATCATCCTCACGCCGATCCTGCTGCCGACGATCCGCGCGCTCGGCGGGGACCCGGTGCATTTCGGCATCGTCTTCATCGTCGCCGCGACCATAGGCAACTTCACCCCGCCGGTGGGCGCGGCGATGTACGCCGTGTGCACGATCCTGAAGACCTCGATCGGGGAGTACACGCGCGAATCGATCGGCCTGCTCGCGGCCGTGGCCGCCGTCGCCCTCGCGCTCGTGTTCCTGCCGGGGCTGGTGCTGTTCCTGCCGAACCTGCTGTTCGGCTGACGGCGTTCGCGTCGCCGCCCTCGGCAGGGCGGCGACGCGCCGGGATCAACCCGCGTCCGGCTCCGCCTTCGCCCCCGTGAAGCTCAGCATCCACGGCGTGCCGTGCTCGTCGGTGAACATCGCGAAGCGCTCCGCCCAGAACGTTTCGCCGGGCGGCATGGCGACCTCGCGCGCGTCGGCGCCGAGCGCATCGAAGACGCGGTCGAACTCGGCCTGCGACGTCGTCTCGACGTGCACGCGGAAGCCCTGCGGCGTCCGGTACCAGTCTGCGGGCGCGTCCGAGGCCATGATGGTCGTGGATCCGAGCCGCAGGCTCATGTTCATGACGAGGTCGTCGCCCCCGGGCATGCGGCTCTGCGCGTCCGGCGCGTCGGCGTTGAGGAGAACGCCCTCGATGCGGCCTCCGAGCACGTCCGCGTAGCGGCGCATCGCGGGCAGGCAGTCGCCGTCGAAGAACAGGTAGATCGTCGGTTCCATGGTCAGGGTCCTTCCGGTGCAGCGTCGGGGGCGGCTCGGCCCGCCTCGGGGTCGTCGGCGCGGAACCAGAAATGGCGCACGCAGCGGCCGTCGACCGGCAGGTCCTCGAACGTGTCGAGCCCGTCGAAATAGTCGATCCTCAGCTCCGCGACGGCCTCGGGCGGCGCGAGCCGCACGTTGACCGCCATGCGCCGGCGCCCGTCCGCGCCGGGCGCGCGCTCCCGCCAGGCTAGGACGCAGGCGCAGGTCGGGCAGAAGCGGAACTCGAGATGCGGATCGGTCCGCTCCGCGCGGGTATAGACGGCGCTCTCACCGGAGAGGCGGATGCGCTCGTCCTCGAAGTCGTAGGCCCACAGCGCGCCCCAGCGTCGGCAGAGCGTGCAATTGCACACCGTGATCGTGCCGGGATCGCCCGCGAGCCGCCATCCGGTCGCCCGGCAGTGGCATGTCCCGATCAGCATGACGCATGCCCCTCCGGCTCGCCGCCCCGCCGCGACGATACCTGCGTCACGGCCCCACGATCATCTCGAACCCACCGAAGATCATCCGCGATCCGTCGAAGGGCATCGGATTGTTCTCCGGCGCCATGCGCGGATCGCCGAACACCTTCTGCATCCCCGCGTCTCGCGCGGCCTTGTCCGGCCAGGTGATCCACGAGAACACCACCGTCTCGTCGTCCCTGCGCAGGACGGCCGTGTGCAGCGAGTTGACCTTGCCTTCGGGCACGTCGTCCCCCCAGCATTCGACGAGCGAGAGCGCCCCGTGCTCCTTGAACACGATCGCGGCGGCCTCGGCGTGCGCGCGGTAGGCCTCCCTGTTGGCGGTCGGCACGGCGGCCACGAAACCATCGACGTACATGAGCGATCCTCCGTTCAGGCGCGATAGGCCGCCTCGAGGGCGGCGATGTCGATCTTGACCATCCGCTGCATGGCGGCGAAGGCGCGCTCGGCCGCGGCGCGGTCGTCGCTCGCCAGCATCTCCGGCAGGCGCCGCGGGACGATCTGCCAGGACACGCCCCAGCGGTCCGTCAGCCAGCCGCAGGCCACCTCGGCTCCGCCGTCGGCCGTCAATGCTGCCCAGAGCCGGTCGGTCTCGGCTTGGTCTTCCGTCGAGACGCTGATCGAGGCCGCATGGGTCCGCTCTGCGCCGGGCGCGGCGTTCAGGATCATCATCGGCGTGCCCGCGAGCGTGAGCTCGATGACGAGGGGCACGCCGTCCCGCTCGACCACGCGCTCGATGCGACTGTGGGGGATGAGCGCCACGTAGAGCATCGCCGCATCGCGGCCGTCGCCGCCGAACCACCAGCAGGTGCGAACCTTGGTTTCCGGAAGCGACATGGCGTGCCTCGCTGTTTCGACCCTCGATATAGGTTGATATCAACTCTTCGAGCGCGAGTCCAGCGGTTTCGGTCGATGCGCGGACTTTCGGGTCCGCGCACGGGTGGTGCCGCGAGGCGCCCCTTCCGCTCGTCCGGGAGACTCTGTAGAGATACGGATGCCGCATCGTCCGCCGGCGCCCGGACCCGCCGTGACCCCGACCCGATCGCCAAAGCCGCTCGTGCCGCTCGCCGTCGCCCTCGCGCGCTGGCTCGACGGCGTGCGTCCCGTGGCGCCGATCGCCTGCGCGCCGGAGGACGCCATCGGCGCCGTCCTCGCGCAGGACGTCGTCGCGCGGGGGGACGTGCCGGCGACGGCGCTGGCGCGGCGGGCGGGTTTCGCCGTCGCCGCGGCGGACACGATCGGCGCCTCCCCGTACGCCCCCGCCGCCTGCGCGATGCCGCCCGCCCGGATCGCGGCCGGCGCGGCGCTGCCGCCGGGCTGCGACGCGATCCTGCCCGAGGGGGCGCTCTCGGAGGGGCCGATCGCCGAGCTCATGGCCGAGGTCGCGCCCGGTACCGACGTACGGCGCGCCGGCGAGGACGCGCGGGCCGGCGTGCCGATCCTGCGCGCCGGGCATCGACTGCGGGCGAGCGACGCCACGGTTCTCGCGGTGCTCGGGGTCGAGACCGTGGCCGTCCGCCGGCCGCGGGTGCGCCTCGACGGCGTGGCGACGATGGCGCCGCTGGTCGCGTCACTCGGCGGGGAGGTCGCGGAAGGCGAGGCGGATCTCGTGCTGGCGCGCGGCGGGGACGCTCACGGGGGAGGGGAGCCGGTCGTCGCCGACGGGCTCGCGCTCCGCCCCGGGGAGACCGCGCGTCTCGCTCGGGAGGCGCGCGGCGCGCTCGTCGCGCATCTGCCGGCGCTCGAGAGCGACGCGCTCGGCGCCGCGCTGGCGCTGCTCCCTCACGCGCTCGCGGACCTCGCCGGTGGCGCCCCCGCCGCGACGACGCCCGTCCGCCTCGCCGCGCCGGTCACCTCGACCGTGGGCCTCGCGGAGATCGTCCTGCTGGTTCGGGAGGCCGACGGCCGCTTCGTCCCGCTCGCGGTCGGCGATCTCGGGCTCGCGGCATTCGCGCGCGCCGACGCCTGGGCGCTGGTGCCTCCCGAGGCGGAAGGCTATGCCGACGGCGCGATCCTCGACGCCCGGCCGCTGCCATGACCGACACGCCCGCCGCTCCGCACGACCCGAGCCGCTCCCAGGAGCAGTTCCTCACCGTGCGCTCGCGCGAGGACGCCGCCGCCCGCTTCGCGCAGGCCCTCGCCCCCGCGCCGCTGCGCCCGACCGAGGTCGCGCTCGCCGACGCGCTCGGTCTGCCGCTGGCCGCGGATGTCCACGCCCCGGTCGACGCGCCGCCCTTCGACCGCTCCGGCGTCGACGGCTTCGCGGTGCGCGCGGCGGATCTCGCGGGTGCGTCGGAGGCCGCGCCGGCGACGCTTCTCCTGAACGCCGAGACGATCGCCTGCGGCGTCGCGCCGACGATTTCGGTGACGTCCGGCCGCGCGACACCGATCGCCACGGGCGGGCCGATCCCCCGCGGCGCCGACGCGGTCGTGATGATCGAGCACACCCGCCCGCTCGACACCCCCGAAGGGCCGTCCATCGCCGTGCGGCGCGCCGCGAACCCGGGCCAGTTCGTCGCCTTCGCCGGCTCCGACATCGCGCGCGGCGAGATGCTGCTGCGGGCGGGGACGGTCGTCGGCGCGCGCGAGATCGGCATGCTGGCGGCGGTGGGGATCGCGCGCGTCCCGGTCTTCGCCCGGCCGCGCGTCGCGGTGCTCTCGACCGGCGACGAGCTCGTCGCGCCGGGCGAGGCGCTGGCGCCGGCGCGGATCTACGACGCCAACGGCCCCGTGATCGCCGCCGCGATCGCGGAATGCGGCTGCACGCCGGTACCGTACGGCATCGTCCCCGACGAGCCGGCGGCGCTCGAGGCGGCGCTCCGGCGCGCGCACGCCGCGTGCGACGCGGTGATCCTGTCGGGTGGCACCTCGAAGGGCGCGGGAGACCTCACCTACCGGGCCGTCGCCGGCCTCGGCGCGCCGGGGATCGTCGCGCACGGCGTGGCGTTGAAGCCCGGCAAGCCGCTGTGCCTCGCGGTGTGCGACGGAAAGGCGGTCGTGGTGCTGCCGGGCTTCCCCACCTCGGCGATGTTCACCTTCCACGACATGATCGCGCCCGTCCTGCGCATCCTCGCCGGGCTCCCCGCTCGCGCGGAGGCGAGCCTACGCGCCCGCGTGCCGGTGCGCATCGCCTCCGACATCGGCCGCACGGAGTACGTCATGAGCGCGCTCGTCGACGGCGAGGACGGGCTCGTCGCCTATCCGACGGGAAAGGGCTCCGGCTCGGTGACGACCTTCGCGCAGGCGGACGGCTTCCTCGCCATCGAGGCGCTGGCGGACGCGCTCCCCGCCGGTGCGGAAGTCGACATACGGCTCCTCACGCCGACGGTGCGCGTGCCCGATTTCGTGGTCGCGGGGAGCCATTGCACCGGGCTCGACGCGGTGATCGCGCGGCTGCCGGGCGTCGCGGCGCGGGTGATCGCGGTGGGCAGCCTCGGTGGGCTCGCGGCGGCGAAGCGCGGGGAGTGCGATCTCGCGCCGATCCACCTGCTCGATCCGAGGAGCGGGACCTACAACGCGCCCTTCCTCGGCGAGGGGCTCGCGCTCGTTCCCGGCTGGAGGCGGATGCAGGGCGTCGTCTTCCGAAAGGGCGACGCGCGGTTCGAAGGCGAGGACGCGCGCGCGGCGGTGGCGGCGGCGAAGGATGCCCCGGATTGCCTGATGGTCGGCCGCAACCAGGGTGCCGGCACGCGCATCCTGCTGGACGGCCTCCTCGCCGGCGCCCGGCCCGACGGCTACTGGAACCAGCCGCGGTCGCACAACGCCGTCGCCGCCGCGGTCGTGCAGGGGCGCGCCGATTGGGGCCTCGCCATCGCGCCCGTGGCGGAGGCCTACGGGCTCGGCTTCCTGCCGCTGGCGGAAGAGCACTACGATTTCGCGCTCGTCGAGGCACGCCGCGAGAGGCGCGGCGTCGCCGCCTTCCTCGCGGCCCTCGCAGCACCCGAGACCGACGCCGCCCTGCGCGCGCTCGGATTCACCCCCGCTCCGAGGAGCTGACCCGTCGATGCGTGCCGTCCTCGTCGCCCTGTGCCTGATCGCCGCCGGGGGAAGCGCCTCCGCCGAGATGCGCGGCCACGGAGGGCCGGTCCGGGCGCTCGCGGTCGCGCCTGTGGGCGACGTCGCCGTATCGGGCTCCTTCGACAACCGCGCCATCGTCTGGGACCTCGGCCGCGAAGCGGCGGCGCGGGTGCTGCGCCATCACGACGGGGCGGTGAACGCGGTCGCGTTCCTCCCCGAAGACGCCATCGCCACCGGCGGCGCCGACGGGCGGATCGCCTTCTGGCGGCTCGGCGTGGCCGATCCCGTGCGGGTCGAGGCCGCGCACGAGGCGCCGGTCGCCGGCCTCGCGGTCTCGCCCGACGGAGAGACGCTCGCCTCCGCCGGATGGGACGGCGCGGTGCGCCTCACGCCGCTCACCGACGGCACGGCGCGCGTTCTGACCGGCCATGGCGGCCAGGTCAACGCCGTCGCCTTCGCGCCGGACGGCACCCTCGTCAGCGCCGGCTACGACGCGACGCTGCGGATCTGGCCCGAGGGCGGCGACCCGGCGCGGGTGATCCAGCTGCCGACGCCGCTCAACGCGCTCGCGATCGCCCCCGACGGCACGATCGCGGCGGGCGGCGCCGACGGTGTCGTGCGCCTCCTCTCGCCCGCGGGCGAGACGCTGGCGCAGATCGAGACGCAGCCCCTGCCGATCATCGCCCTCGCCCTCTCGCCGGACGGCTCGCGCCTCGCGGCGGCGACGATCCGGGGCTCGGTCGCGGTGATCGACGTCGCGGCGCGGGCCGTGATGTTCACCCTCGTCGGACCGGGGCTCCCGGTCTGGTCGGCCGCCTTCGCGCCCGACGGCGAGACGCTCTATACCGGTGGCGGCGACGCCGTGGTGCGCGCCTGGGACGCGCGCACCGGCGAGCCCATAGGCGGGCCGATCCTGTCGGGCGCCGAGGACCCGCTCGCGCGCTTCGCCGGCTCGCGCGGGGCGGAGGTGTTCCGCGCCTGCGCGGCCTGCCACACGCTCTCGGAGGACGAAGGCGAGCGCGCGGGTCCGACGCTGGCGGGCATCTTCGGCCGGCGCATCGGCACGGCGGAGGGCTACGACTACTCGCCGGCGCTCGTCGCGATGGACATCGTCTGGACGCCGCAGACCGTCGCCGCCCTCTTCGAGCAGGGCCCGACGGCCTACACGCCCGGCTCGAAGATGCCCGAGCAGCGCATCCTCGCGGCCGAGGACAGGCAGGCGCTCGTCGACTTCCTGGCCGAGGTCACCCGCTGACCGTCACGCCCGCCGTTGCGGGATGGGGGCGGGACGCACTAGATCAGGCCGACGCACGTGATTTCCGGAGGGATGCGCCCGTGACGACGAGAGAACAGGTCCTGCAGGCGCTCGCCGCCGTCCGGCTTCCCGCGAGCGGGGGCACGCTCGTCGCATCCGGGCGCCTCTCCGACGTCGTCGTCGAGGGCGGGCGGGTGATGTTCTCGATCGCCATCGACCCGACCGAGGCCCAGGCGATGGAGGGCGTGCGCAAGGCCGCGGAGGACGCCGCGCGCACGGTCGCGGGCGACGCGACGGTGCTCGCGACCCTCACCGCCGATCGCCCCGTGCCGAAGGGCCCCTCCTCCACGACGCCCGCCCGCGCGGGCGTCCAGCCCGGCCGCCCGGCGAGCCCACCGCAGCCGAAGGCGCAAGGCATCCCGGGCGTGAAGCACGTGATCGCGGTGGCGTCGGGCAAGGGTGGCGTCGGCAAGTCGACGACGGCCTGCAACCTCGCGCTCGGCCTGCGCGCGATGGGGCTCTCGGTCGGCATCCTGGACGCCGACATCTACGGCCCCTCGATGCCCAAGCTCTTCGGCCTGCACGGCAAGCCCCGCGTGCTCTCGGGCCGCATCCTCGAGCCGCTCGACGGCTGGGGCGTCAAGGTGATGTCGATCGGCTTCATGGTCGAGGAAGAGACGCCGATGATCTGGCGCGGGCCGATGGTGATGTCGGCCATCACCCAGATGCTGCGCGAGGTCGCCTGGGGCGAGCTCGACGTGCTCGTCGTCGACATGCCGCCGGGCACCGGCGACGCGCAGCTGACCATGGCGCAGGCGACCCCGCTCGCGGGCGCCGTCATCGTCTCGACGCCGCAGGACCTAGCCCTGATCGACGCCCGGCGCGGCGTGGCGATGTTCCAGCGCACCCAGATCCCGATCCTCGGCATCGTCGAGAACATGGCGACCTTCGTCTGCCCCCATTGCGGGGAGACGAGCCACATCTTCGGCCACGGCGGCGCGGCGGCGGAAGCGGCGAAGCTCGGCGTGCCGTTCCTGGGCGAGGTGCCGCTGAACATGACCATCCGCGAGACCTCCGACGCCGGCCGCCCGGTGACGGCGCTCGACCCGGACGGGCCGCATGCGCGCGTCTATCGCGGGATCGCGGAGAAGGTGTGGGGGGCGTTGTCGGGAGGACGCGCGAGGGTTGCGCCGAGGATTGTTTGGGAGTGATCTCGCCGGGCGCGAGCCAAGTCTCAGCTGAGTCGAGACGTTGCTATCCCACAGGGGTAAAGGTTGCATGGAGGAGACCCCTGTGCAGAATGTCGACGCAGTGAGGGCTCGTCGATATGGCCGTGACGGAATCAGCTCTGCTTCTGCGTCGTCGTAGAGATGCTTGGATGCAATTTCTTGCATTCGTCGACAAGCATCGCCAGGATCACTGGATCTTCCGTGGGGTCGCCGATGCCGCGAGACACCGGCTCGTCCCGAAGGTCGGTCGTGAGCCCGGAGTGTACGCACTCGAGAAGGAGCTCGCGGTGTTTCGCAACTTCAAGCGCCGAGCGCACCAGTTCGTCGGCATTTCGGTGCTGACGGATTGGGATGTTCTCGCGCTGGGGCAACATCATGGGCTGCCGACGCGTCTTTTGGACTGGACGACGAATCCGCTGGTGGGCGCCTATTTCGCGGTGACGAGCCAGCCGAGGCACACGACCGCTCGCGTGTTCGCAGCGCAAGCCCCTCGCCTCGTAGACCTCGCGTCCGAGCCCGATCCATTCGGCGTAGCCCGTGTTCGCACGTTCGTTCCGCCTGCCGTCACCCCGCGCATCGTCGCGCAGCGCGGCCTCTTCACGGTACACCCGCATCCGACGTTGGCTTGGCAACGGCGTTCGACGGCGGCGTCGCGAATCGACCACTTCGACATCGACGCCGCGTTCAGGCAGTATTTCGAGCGCAAGCTGTTCCAGCTGGCGGTCGAGTCGAGCGCCATCGAGGCGGACCTCGACGGCATCGGCGGGACCCTCGCGTGGCAGTTCGCCAACGGCGTTGCGGTCGGCGCGTTCAACTACTGAGGTACCGGACATGTCGCTCAAGGCCGCAAAGCAGAGACATGCCAAGGTCGAGGCGATCCTCGATGCGGCAGAGGTCTATCGCATCGCCGGAACGCCGGAGTGGCGCAAGCTCGCGGAGCTGTCGGATGAGACCGTTCTCGACGGCATTCGAGCCAATCCCGACTCGATCATCCTCAAAGGTGACCGTTTCAGCGGCATCATGAACATCTACGTGATCCTGAAGGTGCACGGAGATGATGCGTTCGAGGAGACTGATGCCTTCCCGGCGCGATTCGAAGGCCATTTCGAGGGCGAACGTGCGGTGATAGACGAAGCGGACGTGAGCGTGCGCTCCTTCTACATCGGCAGCGGTATCGAGCCCCCATGACCCCTCGTCCCGACCACCCCCACCGCATCACCCCCGACCCCTCCGACCCCCGCCTCACCCGCAAGGTGACCGGCATCGACGAGGCCGGTCGCCCGGTCGAGACCGCCGTCACCGTCGAGCGGGGGCTGACGCTGTACCTGAACGCCCAGGAGATCGTCACGATGATGACGATCGGGGACTATCCCGAATACCTGGCGATCGGTTACCTGCTCAACCAGAACATGCTGAAAGCCGACGACGTCGTCACCGACGTCGACTACGACGAGGATCTCGAGGTCGTCGTCGTGCGCACCGAGCGCGAGACCAATTTCGAGGACAAGCTGAAGAAGCGCACCCAGACCTCCGGCTGCGCCCAGGGCACCACCTTCGGTGACCTGATGGAGGCTCTCGACGAGATCGTGCTGCCGAAGGCCAGCCTGCGCACCTCCTGGCTCTACCGCCTCACGCACGCCATCAACACGACGCCCTCGCTCTACCTTGAGGCGGGGGCGATCCACGGCTGCGTGCTCGCGCGGGCCGACGACCCGCTGGTCTACATGGAGGACGTCGGGCGCCACAACGCCGTCGACAAGATCGCGGGCTGGATGTACCGCCACGGCGAGACCGGGGCGGACAAGATCTTCTACACCACGGGCCGGCTCACCTCGGAGATGGTGATCAAGACCGTGCGCATGGGCATCCCCATCCTCGTCTCGCGCTCGGGCTTCACCGCCTGGGGCGTCGAGCTCGCGCGGCGCACGGGGCTCACCCTGATCGGCCGCGCGCGGGGCAAGCGGTTCGTGGCGTTGGCCGGCGAGGAGCGGATCGTGTTCGACCAGGACCTCGCCTACGTCGCGGACGAGAGCGCGAAGTCTCGCCGCAAGGGGTCGAAGGAGGGAGCCGGCGGTGACGACTGAGACGCATCCTCCGACGCTCGGCGTCCTCCTCGCCGGCGGGCTCGCACGGCGCATGGGCGGGGGCGACAAGCCGCTACGGACGATCGGCGGGCGCACGATCCTCGATCGCGCCATCGAGCGGCTCGCCCCGCAATGCGACGGCCTCGTCCTCAACGCCAACGGCGACCCGGCCCGTTTCGCGCAGACCGGGCTCACGGTCGTCGCCGACACGGTCGAGGGCTTCGCCGGCCCCCTCGCGGGCGTGCTCGCCGGTCTCGACTGGGCGGCGGAGAACCGGCCGGAGATCGCCTATGTGGCGACGCTCGCCGCCGACACGCCCTTCGTGCCGCACGACTTCGCCGCGCGCCTGCACGCCGCGCGCGCGGCCGCGGGCACGCCGCTCGCCTGCCCCGAGAGCGGTGGGCGCACGCACCCGACGAACGCGCTCTGGCGCGTCGACCTGCGCGAGGACCTGCGCCATGCCCTCGTCGTCGAGGACATGCGCAAGATCGACCGCTGGACCGCTCGCCACGGCATCGCGCACGCGGCCTGGCCGGTGGAGCCCCTCGACCCGTTCTTCAACGCCAACACGCCCGAGGACATCGCGGAAGCGGAGCGGCTCCTGGCGGGTGGCGGGCAGGCCGGAACCGGCCCGGATCGTGCGCCAAGATCTTGAAAGCGGTGCCGTTTCGCGGCAAGAGTGGGGGACCGAAAACGTCCGGGAGGACACCCCGATGAAAGCTTTCCTCGCCTCGCTCGTCGTGGCGCTCGCCGTCGCCGTCGGCGCGGCCTGGCTGCTCGAGACCACCTATCAGTCCACCGCCGCGGACGCCTACGCCACCAACGGCGCGCGCGTCGGCGATCCGGGCCACAACCTCGTCGGCACGGACTGGTACTCGTCCCGCAGCTAGACCAGCGCCCCGTAGGGCAGGAACGCCACCGTCTCGCCCTGCGCGACGCGCGTCACGTCCTCGGGTAGCTCGACGAGCCCGCTCGTCTGGGTCAGCGACGTGATCACGCCCGCGCCCTCGCGCGGGTGCTTGCGGGCGACGAGCCCGCCGGCGCCGTCCGGCGCGAGCGTGCAGCGCACGTACTCGCGCCGTCCCGCCTTCTTGGCGTAGGCGAATCCGGCGCGCACGGGGAAGGACGTCGGCGGCCGCCAGGCCTCCCCCGCGAGCCGGGCGACGAGCGGGCGCGCCAGCATCGCGAAGGTCACGAACACCGCGGCCGGGTTCCCCGGCAGGCCGATGAAGGCCTTGCCGTCCACCACGCCGAGCGCCACGGGGCGGCCCGGCTTGATGCCGACGCGCCAGAAGGTCAGCGCGCCGGTCGCCTCCACCGCCGCCTTCACGTGATCCTCCTCGCCGGTGGAGACGCCCCCCGACGTCACCAGCATGTCGACGTCCGCAGCCGCGGCGGCGAGCGCGGCCGAGACCGCCTCGCGCCGGTCGGGCAGGATGCCGAGGTCGCGCACGGCGCAGCCGGCCCGGCGCGCCAGCGCGAGGAGCATGAATCGGTTGGCGTCGTAGAGCCGCGCGGGGCCGAGCGCCTCGCCCGGCACGACGAGCTCGTCGCCGGTGGAGAACACGCCGACGCGCAGGGGCGCGCGCACCGCGACGTCGGCGATGCCGAGGCCGGCGAGGAGCGCGAGGTCGCGCGGGCCGATGCGACGGCCGGCGGGGAGCGCCAGCGCGCCGGCCTCGATGTCCTCTCCGGCGGGCCGCGCGTTGGCGCCGGGCTTCAGGCCCGGGGGAAGCACGACGTCGCCCTCCTCGCGCACGGCGTCCTCCTGCATGAACACCGTGTCGAAGCCGTCCGGCATCGCCGCGCCGGTGAAGATGCGCAGCGCCGTGCCGCGCGAGACCCCCGCGCCGCCCGCGCCCGGCGTTGCGCCGGCGGGCAGGCGTCCCGCGACCGGCAGGCGCGTCTCACCGCCCGGCGCGAGGTCGGCGTGGCGCACGGCCCAGCCGTCGACCGCCGCGTTGAAGAAGGGCGGCAGCGGGATCGGGGCCGAGACGTCGTCGGCGAGCACGCGCCCGTCCGCCTCGGCGAGCGACACCCGCTCGACGCGGGCGACCGGCGAGAGCCGCGCGGCCATGAGCGCGCGCGCCTCGTCGACCCGCATCAGTGCGCCGCCGAAGGCGAAGCAGTCGTTCGAGAGCTGTGCCATCGATCTCGCTCCTTCAGGCGCGGGAAGGCTTCAGGCGGGCGGGCGCGGGGGCCTCGGCCAGCATGGCGAGCAGGGTGTCGCGGTCGAGCGCCTCGCGCAGGGCCACGTCGGCGATCGCCTCGACGTCGTCGAGGGGCACGACCGGCACGGGTGCGTCCGGCAGCGCGACGTCGCTCGCGATCGCGCGCACGGCGGGGGCCCGCCCATGGAGGGGCGGCTTTCCGGTCGCCGCGCGGAAGACCTCGATCTTGGGGTGCCCCCAGGACTTGAAGCCCTCGACGATGACGAGATCGACCGGCGCGAGCCGCGCCAGCAGGGCGCCGAGCGGCGGCTCCGCCTCGCCGGGCGCGTATTCCCGCATGAGGGCGAAGCGTCGCCCGGAGGCGACGAGAACCTCCCGCGCTCCGGCCGCGCGATGCGTATGGCTGTCCTTGCCCGGCTGGTCGACGTCGAAGGCGTGGTGGGCGTGCTTGAGCGTCGACACCTCGACGCCGCGGGCGACGAGGACCGGGATGAGCTTCGCGAGAAGCGTCGTCTTGCCCGCACCGCTCCACCCGGCGAGCCCGATCACGCGCGTGGGTGCCGACATGGGATCCTTCACGTCCGATGAACCGGCGACGGTTCTAGCGCGCGCGAACACGCTTGTCGCGGGCGAACGCGCGCGCCGCCGTGCCGAGGCTCGGCCCGGACGGCTCGACCTGCCGGCCTTCGCATGAAGGCGGGGCGATGTCCGTCGAACGCCCCGCGGCTCAGCCCTTCTTCTTGGGGGCGGTCGCCGCGGTGGCGGTGAGCGCGCCCTTGGCGAAGCCGGTCGGCGCCGGGGCGGCTTCCTTCTTCGTCTTGGGCTTGCGCACTTCCTTGTTGCCGCGCATCTGACCTTTTGCCATCTCGATATCTCCTCGTGCATCGGCTCGCGGATCGCGGCCCGTCATGCGTCTCGATCGTCGCCGGGGGCCCGTGGCGCAGGGGCGCCGTCGCTCGGCGGCTCGTTCGGATGTCTGGGGCCGCGGTGCGACGCCATCGACGTGACCACGTCGCGCTGCGCGGCGGGCGGGGGGCGTTCGCCGGCGGGCTTCGCGACCCTGCGCCCCGAGCCGCCGCGGCCGCCGCGCCCGACGGCGCGCTTCTCGCCCAGGTCCGAACCCGCATCCGACCCGCCGTCGCCGGCGAGCCGGTCCAGGTCTATCAGCGTGCGGGCGATCAGCCGGCGTCGGCTGGGCTCGGCCGCGCTCGCGCCGCCGGCGAAGAGCTCGAGCAGATAGCGTGCGGTCTCGAGCGCGTCCCCGAGCGTCTCGGCGGGTGTCGTGGCGAGCAGCACCTCGAGCTCGGACCGGCTCGCACGCACGGCGGCCTGATCGGCCTCGATCCGCGCGTGGAGGCGCCGCAGCTCGGTCGCCCTGCGGCCCGCGGCGCCGCGGTGGTGGTCGAGCGATGTGGGGTCGTGGTCCATCCGGCGGGTTCCGGCGGCGCTCAGGCGCGGAACGGCGAGACGTGCCGCTCGATCTCGCTCTCGCGCACCGCCCGGACCCCGGAGCCCCTGCCCTCGATCCGGTAGGACGGCTCGCCGCGCTCGTCGAAGGGCATCAGCCGGGTGATCCGGTACACCCCGGTCTCGCTGGCGCGCACGCCGGAGAAACGCGTCGCGAAGAGCCGCACCTCCTGGTGGAGCGCGTACCTGTGGGCGGGGCTCTCGCCACCGCGACGTTCGGGCATGAAGGCTCCTGGAGAGAGGAATACGGAGCCGGCGGGGGTGGACATCCACCGCGAGGAGGCCGGTTCTTCACCTCTCCCGGTCATGCTAAGACCCTTCCCCGCCGAATACAAGGATAATCGACGGTGAGATCTTGCGATCATCGGCCGGGCTCGCGCTCCCGCCGCGCAACCGCCCGCTCGCGCAGGAAGATGTACACCCCCGCCGCCACGATGATCGCCGCGCCGAGCATCAGCGCGGGGCGCGGCACGTCGCCGAAGACGAGGAAGCCGAGCACGGCGGCGAAGAACAGCAGCGTGTACTGATAGGGCACGACCGTCGCTGCGTCCGCGAGCTTGAAGGCCCGGTTGACCGCGACGTGGCCCATCATCGAGAGCACGCCGAGCAGGGCCAGCAGGCCGAGGTCGAGCGGTGTCGGCGAGACCCACGCGAAGGGCGCGAGCACGAGCCCGGCGAGCCCGGCTCCGGTCGTCTGCCAGAGCACGAGCGTGGTGTCGGGCGTGCCGCGCAGCACCCGCGAGAGCAGCATCATCCCCGCGAAGGCGAGCGAGCCGACGATCGACACGCCCGCCGCCGCCGAGATCGTCGCGCGTGAGGGCTCGAGCGCGATCACCACGCCGACGAAACCGACCACGATGGCGCTCCAGCGCCGCCAGCCGACCCGCTCGCCGAGCACGAGGGGCGAGAGCGCCGCGACCCAGATCGGCGCCGCCATCCAGTAGGTGAGCACGTCGGCGAGCGGCAGGTATGCCACCGCGACGTAGAAGCAGAACACCTCCAGCGTCGAGAGCGCCACGCGCAGCGCCTGCAGGCGCGGGCGCTCCGGCCGCAGCAGCGCGGTGGGGCTCGTGCGCATCAGGAAGGGCGCGAGCACGACGAGCGCGGCGAGGCTGCGGATCAGCAGTACCTGCCCGGCGGAATAGGTGGCGACGAGCCACTTGCCGAGCGTGTCGTTCACCGCGAACAGGAGCATCGCGAGGAGCATCACCAGGATGCCGGCGCGCGCGCCGGGGGTCGTCAGGGCGGAGAGCGTCGAGGCGCGCGGGGCGGGCATGGGGGTGGGTGATCCGGTGGAGGGCGGTTCGGTGGCGGGACGATGGGCCATCCTAGCGCGTGGCGCGCCGTCGCTGAACGGCGTCGGCGGCACACCTGACCCGCGTGGCCGCCGCGCCCGCCGGACCTCTTGCCGCGTGGCGCCCGCGCACGCACATTGGGCGAACGACGCGCGCGCGGACGGCGCCCCGAGAAGACGCCGCCCCGGATCCCTGAGAGAGGACGCCATGAGAGCCGCCATCGTGGGCTGGGCCCACACGCCCTTCGGCAAGCAGGACGCCGAGACCGTCGAGAGCCTGATCGTGCGTGTCGCGCGCGAGGCGCTCGCCCACGCGGAGATCGGGCCGGAGGACATCGACGAGATCGTCCTCGGCCACTTCAACGCGGGCTTCTCGGCGCAGGACTTCACCGCCGGCCTCGTGCTCCAGGCCTCCGACCTGTTCCGCTTCAAGCCGGCCACCCGCGTCGAGAACGCCTGCGCCACCGGCTCCGCCGCCGTGCAGCAGGCCTTGAAGACGATCGAGGCGGGCCGCGCGCGCCGCGTGCTCGTCGTCGGCGTCGAGCAGATGACCACGACGCCGGGGCCGGAGATCGGCAAGAACCTGCTCAAGGCCTCCTACCTGCCCGAGGACGGCGACACCCCGGCGGGCTTCGCGGGCGTCTTCGGCAAGATCGCGGCGGCCTACTTCCAGCGCTGGGGCGACCAGTCCGACGCGCTCGCGGGCATCGCGGCGAAGAACCACGCCAACGGCGTCGACAATCCCTACGCCCAGATGCGCAAGGACCTCGGCTTCGCCTTCTGCCGTGCCGAAAGCGAGAAGAACCCCTTCGTGGCCGGGCCGCTCAAGCGCACCGACTGCTCGCTCGTCTCCGACGGCGCCGCCGCGCTCGTCATCGCCGACATCGACAGCGCCATGGCGATGCACCGGGCGGTGGGCTTCCGCGCCACCGCGCACGCGCAGGATTTCCTGCCGATGTCCAAGCGCGACATCCTCAAGTTCGAGGGCTGCGCGGTGGCCTGGCAGCGGGCCCTGGCGGAGGCGGGGGTGACGCTCGGCGATCTCTCCTTCGTCGAGACGCACGACTGCTTCACCATCGCCGAGCTGATCGAGTACGAGGCGATGGGCCTCGTGCCGGAGGGGCAGGGCGCCCGCGCCGTCGCCGAGGGCTGGACGCGCAAGGACGGCAAGCTCCCCGTGAACCCGTCCGGCGGGCTCAAGGCCAAGGGCCACCCGATCGGCGCCACGGGCGTGTCGATGCACGTCCTATCCGCCATGCAGCTCGTCGGCGAGGCCGGCGGCATCCAGGTGAAGGACGCTCGCCTCGGCGGCATCTTCAACATGGGCGGCGCGGCGGTGGCGAACTACGTGTCGGTCCTCGAGCGGGTGCGCTGAGGCGGCGTGCCGCCGCCCTCAGGGCGAGCGGCCCGTGCCGAGCACCGCGTCCACCCAGCGCGGCACGGTCTCGCTCGCGCGGCCGTAATCCCGCTCGTCGAACAGATGGGCGTTGTCCGAGGGCTCGAGGTTGATGTCGCGGGTCGCGATCCCCGACTGCCGCGCCGCCCCGACGAGGCCGGCGGCCGGGTAGACCGCGCCGGACGTGCCGATGGCGACGAACAGGTCCGCCGCCATCAGCCGCTCCTCGATCGTGTCGAGGTGGAAGGGGATCTCGCCGAACCAGACGACGTGGGGCCGCAGGGTACCCGCGCGCCCGCAGGCGCCGCAGGTGTCCGCCGTCGAGAGGTCCGCGCGGACCTCCGCCACCGCTTCGCAGGACGTGCAGCGCGCCTTCAGCAGCTCGCCGTGCATGTGCAGCACCTCGCGGTGTCCGGCACGCTCGTGCAGGTCGTCGATGTTCTGGGTGACGAGCGTGAGACGTCCGCCCCGCGCCGCGAGGCCGGCCTCCAGCCGGGCGAGCGCATGGTGCGCCGGGTTCGGCTCGGCCGCCAGCAGGTTCCGGCGGCGGGCGTCGTAGAAGGCCTGGACCGTTTCAGGGTCGCGGGCGAAGGCTTCCGGCGTGGCGAGCGTCATGGGATCGAACGTCGCCCAGATGCCGCCGACGTCGCGAAAGGTGCCGAGCCCGCTCTCGGCGGAGATCCCGGCGCCGGTGAGCATGAAGACGTGATCGATGCGCTGCATCCGGCTGTTTTAGATCATCCTCGACGAACGCGGGAGGGGAGACGACGAATGCGCCTGAGGCCCGCCACGCTAGCCGACCTGCCGACGCTGCTCGCCTGGAACGAGGACCCCGACGTCGTCGCCTCCAGCGGCGCGGACGACGCCTTCGATTGGGCGGGGGAGATACCCCGCACGGTCGATTGGCGCGAGATCCTGATCTTCGAGGCCGACCGTCGTCCCGTGGGCGTCGTCGTGGTGATCGACGCCGCACGGGAGGAGACGCACTACTGGGGCGATTGCGGCCCGGGGCTGCGGGCGCTCGACGTCTGGATCGGCAATCCCGCCGATCGCGGCCGCGGCTACGGCGGCGCGATGATGAACCTCGTCCTCGCCCGCTGCTTCGCGGAGCCCTCGGTCTGCGCCGTCCTGCTCGATCCGCTCGTCGAGAACGTGCGCGCCCGCCGCTTCTACGAGCGCCTGGGGTTTCGTGCGGTGGAGCGGCGGACGTTCGGGGAGGACGATTGCATCGTCTATCGGCTGGAGCGGGCGGACTGGAACAGCTGACGGCGCCGGACGGGCGCAAGCTCCGTCACAGCAGCCCCAGCTCCGCCAGCTCGCGCCTGAGCCCCTCCGGCATCTCCGCGAGCCCCGCGGCGGCCTCGTCCGAGAGGTCCGCCGGCGCGTCCTTCTCCTCGAGGTAGCGCCAGCCCTGGAACGGCCGGCACGGGCGCGGCTGCACAGGCACGACGACCGGCTCCAGCACGAGATGGCAGCGCCCGATGCCGCCCTCGTCGGTGAAGGGCCGGATCGCGACGAGCCGCTGGCGAGCGCAGAGCTGGCCCTTGATCACCCAGTAGAGCGACCCGCGCCCGGCGATCTCGTCCATCCGCTTGGGCACCATCCGCGTCGTGTGCCGCTGCTCGTAGGGACGCCCGGCCCGCGCCGCGTAGAGCCGGCTCTCCTCGATCCAGCCCTCGAGATCGGCGATCGACTCGGCGCCGACGCAGAGCTTGAGGAGATGGAGGGGCGGGCGGGCGTGCATGCGGGAGATGTAGCGCGCGCCGGGCGGGCGGTGAAGCGTCCCGGCGCGCTTGTCCACGGCGATGTCGCCGCGCCCCCTTCGTTGACACCCGCCCTCGCCTCGGCTATGTCGCCCCGCGAAGCGCGGGTCTCGCCACGAGGCCCGCGTTCTCGTTCACGCACCCGCGGATCCGGCCGGCAGGCCGGGCCTGTCGTCCCGGTCGGCTCGCGAGCCGGTTCGGGGAGAGGAGGGCGCGTTCCTCGAAGACCAGACAACGCAAAGAGGAACCGCGATGTCGAAGCGCATTGAGGCGAAGTACAAGATCGACCGCCGCCTCGGTCAGAACATCTGGGGCCGTCCGAAGAGCCCCGTCAATCGCCGCGAGTACGGCCCCGGCCAGCACGGCCAGCGCCGCAAGGGCAAGATCTCGGACTTCGGCACGCAGCTGCGCGCCAAGCAGAAGCTCAAGGGCTACTACGCCAACATCACCGAGAAGCAGTTCCGCCGCTACTACGCCGAGGCGATCCGCCAGAAGGGCGACTCCGGCGAGAACCTGATCGGCCTGCTCGAGCGTCGTCTCGACGCGGTGGTGTACCGCTCGAAGTTCGTGGCGACCCCGTTCGCCGCCCGCCAGTTCGTCAACCACGGCCACATCCGGGTGAACGGGCGCCGGGTCAACATCCCGAGCTTCCTCGTCAAGCCCGGCGACGTGATCGAGGTCAAGCAGGCCTCCAAGCAGCTCGTCGTGGTGCTCGAGGCCTCGCAGCTCGCCGAGCGCGACGTGCCGGACTACATCGACGTCGATCATTCCAAGATGGTCGCCACCTACGCCCGGATCCCGACCCTCTCGGAGGTGCCGTACCCGGTGCAGATGGAGCCGAACCTCGTCATCGAGTTCTACTCGCGCTGATCGCGCGCCTCCGGGCCGAGCGGCTCGGGGCGAGAGAGCTCGAACGAAGACGACGAAGCCGCCCGGGCGACCGGGCGGCTTCCTTCGTTTCCAGGGGTCGCTGGACGGACGGGCGCCGCGTCAGCCGCGGCCGCGGCCGTGATGATATCCGCCGTGGTGGCGCTCGCCGCGGCGCGGGCCGGCGTCGAAGCCGCCGAGCTCGCGCACGAGCACCGGCAGCAGGGTCCGCTGGTCCGCATCGAGGCTGTCCCAGAAGGGGCGCATCGCTTGCGCCAGCGCGCCGATCTCCTCGGCGCGCTCGTTCGAGGTCTCGGCGCGGCGCTCGAGCCGCTCCATGAAGTCGAGCCCGGGTCCGGGGCCGGCTCCGGATCCGCGCATGCCGCCGCGATCGGCGCGCGGCCCCTCTCCAGGTCCCATGCCGTTGCGCGGGCCCATGCCGTCGCGCGGGCCCATGCCGTCGCGCGGGCCCATGCCGTCGCGAGGTTCCATGCCGGGCCCGCCGCGATCGCCGAAGCGCTCCTGCATGCGCGCGCGGCGCTCGTCCCGCATCGCCTCGCGGCGCGCGCCGCGGCTCTGCGCGGCCGCGCGCCAGGCTTCGGCGACGGGCTCGAACAGGGCGCTCTGCTCCGGCGTCAGGTCGAGGCCGGCGCGGATGCCGGCGAGGCGGGCGTCGATCAGCGTGCCGCGGTCGATCGCGACCGCCGGCGTGTCGCCCCGGGCGTTGCCCGGGCCTGGCGCCTGCTGCTGCTGCTGCGCGAGCGCCGGCGCGGCGGAGAGCGCCGCGACCGTCGCGAGTGCGAGGAAGGTGGCGCGTGGGGAGGCGAATCTCATGGCTGTCCTCGTTGTCCGTGCGTCCCGCCGGGACGCTTCGGGACGGATCGTCGCAGGTCCCGGCTGCCGCCGAGATGGCCTACGCATGACCGTTTCGTCATGAACGCGCGAGGACGCGCCGAGTGCCCCCTGCGCCGTCGGGGGAGGCCCGTCCCTCAGCCCGCGGGCTTCTGCCACTCTCCCGGCGCCGCTTCCGGCGGCCCGGCATCCCGCGAGCCGGCGTTCGCCGGCGCGGCGCCCGCGCCGGATGATGCGCCCGAGGATGGACCCGCGGGTGCACCCACGAATCCCCGTAGCAGATCGATCGGCACGGGGAAGACGATGGTCGAGTTCTTGTCGCCGGCGATGTCGTAGAGCGTCGAGAGGAAGCGCAGCTGCATCGCCTCCGGCGTCTGCGAGAGGATGCCCGCGGCCTCCGAAAGCTTCTGCGAGGCCTGCATCTCGCCCTCCGCGTCGATGATGCGGGCGCGCCGGTTGCGCTCGGCCTCGGCCTGGCGGGCGATGGCGCGCACCATGCTCTCGTCGATGTCGACATGCTTGATCTCGACGTTGGCGACCTTGATGCCCCAGGCGTCCGTCTGGCTGTCGAGGATCTCCTGGATGTCCGAGTTGAGCTTGTCGCGTTCGGACAGCATCTCGTCGAGGTCGTGCTTGCCGAGCACCGAGCGTAGCGTCGTCTGGGCGAGCTGGCTCGTGGCCATCATGTAGTCCTCGACCTGGATGATCGAGCGGTCGGCATCGACGACGCGGAAGTAGATCACAGCGTTGACCTTGACCGAGACGTTGTCCTTCGAGATCACGTCCTGCGAGGGCACGTCCATGGTGATGGTGCGCATGTCCACCTTCACCGCCTGCTGCAGGAACGGGATGACGAAGATGATGCCTGGCCCGCGCACGCCGCTGTAGCGCCCGAGCGTGAACACGACGGCGCGCTCGTACTCGCGCATGATGCGGATCGCGCTCGCGACGATGCCGAGCACGACGAGCGCTATGACGAGGTAGGCGACGAGATCGAGGCCCATCATCGGGTACTCCTCACGTTTGCCGGACGGTCGGCCGGCCGATGCGCCGGTGGCTGTGCGTCGGGGGACGCCGGGTCGCGGTGGTCCGCGCCGAGGCGCGCGACCGTGAGCGTCAGGCCGTCGCGGGAGAGGACGCGCACCGGCTCGCCGGGCGCGAGCGGCTCGTCGGCCGTGGCGCGCCAGCGCTCGCCGTGGATCTCGACCTCGCCGGCGAAGGCCTCCCAGTGGAGCACCCGCGCCCGCGCGTCGACGAGCGCCTCGTCGCCGGTCGCCGGGCGCCGCCGCAGCGCACGCACGGCGGCGGCGAGGACGATGGTCAGCAGGAGCCCGGTGGCGAGCGTCGCGGCGAGCGCGACGGCGGGGGAGAGCGAGAAGCCCGGCGCGTCCGTGTCGAACAGGATGAAGGAGCCGAAGCCGAAGGCGACCGCCCCGCCGATGCCCAGCGCCCCGAAGGCGGGCACGAACACCTCCGCCACCATCAGCGCGACGCCGAGCGCGATGAGCAGCACGCCCATCACGTCGATCGGCAGGAAGTTGAGCGCGTAGAGGGCGAGCAGCAGGGAGATCGCGCCGACCACGCCGGAGAAGATCACGCCGGGGTTCGCGAACTCGAAGATGATGCCGTAGATGCCGATGAGCAGCAGGATGTAGGCGATGTTCGGGTTGGTGATCAGCGCCAGCGCCTCCACCAGGAAGCCGGGCTCGTGAGCCACGATCGCCGCGCCGCTCGTCCCGAGCCGCACGTCCGCCTCGCCCAGCCGCACGACGCGCCCGTTCGTCTCGCGCAGCATCGCGCGCAGGTCGTTCGCCAGGATCTCGACGACGCCGTCCTGCACGGCGTCGGCCGCGGTCAGCGTCGCGGCGTCGCGCACCGCGGCCTCGGCGAATGCGGCGTTGCGCCCGCGCAGCTCGGCGAGGCCGCGGATATAGGCGGCGGAATCGTTGATCGCCTTGCGCGCGGACGCGTCCCCGGCCGCGCCGCCGCCGAGGCTCACCGGCGTCGCGGCGCCGAGCGTGGTGCTCTGCGCCATCGCCGCGACGTGGCTCGCATACAGGATGTAGGTGCCCGCCGAGGCGGCGCGGGCGCCGGCCGGCGCGACGAAGGTCGCGACCGGAACGGGGGCGGCGAGGATCGCGGCGACGATGTCGCGGGTGGCGGCGTCGAGGCCGCCGGGCGTGTCCATGCGCAGGACGAGCATGCCGCCGGGCGCCTCGGCGGCCTGCGCGAGCGCGTTCTCGACGAGCAGCGTCGTGGCGGGGCCGATGGGGCCGTCGATGTCGGCGACGACGACGGTCTCCACCGCGTAGCGCGCGGCGCGCGGCTCGACCTGGGCCGCGGCGGGGCGCAGTGCCGCCACCACGACGAGGCCGGCGAGAACGAGCGCCAGCGTCGTCACGCCGATGCGCGGGGCGGGTGCGACGTGCCTCACGGGCCGCCCTCCCCGGTATCCGCGCTGACATCCACCTTCGCGGCCCCCACCTGGTCGGCGACGACCGCGCCGCGGGCGCCGAGCGGCGCGTCCGGCGGGCGGGTCGTGTCGGCTGCCGTCTGGTGCTCCATCTCCGCGTCGACCTCCGCGCCCACGAGCAGGATGACCGTCGAGATCCAGGCCCACATCATCACCGCCGCGATCGTGCCCAGCGAGCCGTAGGTCGCGGAAAAGTCGGTGAGGTTGGAGACATAGTACGAAAACCCCGCCGAACCAACGAGCCACACGGCGGCTGCCGTCAGCGAGCCCGGCGAGATCCAGCGCCAGCGTGCCGCCACGCGGCTCGGCCCGTAGCGGTAGAGCGCGGCGATGCCGACGTTGGCGACGAAGAACAGGACCAGCGTGGGAAACACCGCGATGAGGAGCCGCCCCAGCCCGCCGAGCGGGAGGGCCTGGAGCACCACGGGCACGCCGACGACGACGTTCACCAGCACCATCGTGAAGGCCAGCGTCGCCACCGTGAAGGCGAAGGAGCGGACGTAGAGCGAGACGAGCGCGCGCTTCTCGCGCTCGCCGTAGATGACGTTGAGGGCGTCGAACAGGGCGAGCACCGCCGAGTTGATGATCCACAGGGCGATCGCGAGCGTGATCGCGAAGGTCGCGGTGAGCGTGCCGGCCTGCGCCGCGATGAGCCGGTCGAGCTCGCCGGCGATCAGCTCGAGCAGCCCCACGGGCAGGAAGCCCTCGAGCTCGTCGAGCTGCCCGGCGAGCACCTCCGGGTCGCCCACGAGCCCGAACAGGGCGACGAGGGCGGCGAGCGAGGGAACGATGGCGAAGACGAGGAAGAAGGCCGCCCCCGCGGCGTTGGGCGCGATGCGGTCGCGCGTGTAGCCCTCGATCACGCGCCAGAAGACGTCGCGCAGGCCCTTGGCCGGCATGCGCCACGGGCTCGTCGCGTCGCGTCCGCGACCCTCCTCGCTGGCGCGCGCGTGGGAGACCGGCAGCGGCGTGTGTCCGCGGCCCGGCGGCCGGCGCCGGGGGAGAGGCGGTCCGGCCCGCCTGCCGCTCGTGCTCGTGTCGGCGTCGTCGTCGTGCACTTTCCCTCTCGCCTGCGTCCTCGTAGCTGCCAACGCCGCCGCCCGCCGGGACGTTCGACGGCCGCGCGCGCACGGGGGCGCGAGACGGCGCGACGAAGCGTCGCCCTGGGCCGCCGAGGGCACGGAACCCTCGCACGGCTCGGATGTTGAGAGCGCGAACCGACGAGGAGTGCTCATCCATGACCGCCAGTGCTCAGAACGGCGACGATCGTCCCCGCGCCGATTGGGACGAGCTCAAGCGCGAGGCCTCCGACGCCGCCCGCGACACCGCAGAGGAAGCGCGCGAGGCGGGCTACGCCTTCGTGAACGGGGCCCGCGACCGCGCGGCCGACTACCTCGAGCGCCGCAAGGAGAGCGCCGTCCAGTCGATCGACGACGTCGCCCACACCCTGCGCGAGAGCTCGGAGAATTTCGACGATCGGCCGAACCTGCGGCTGTTCGTGGACAGCGCCGCGGACGGGCTCGAGAATCTCGCCGAGGAGATCCGAGACCGCAGCTTCATCGAGGTCTATGCCGACGTCGAGCAGCTCGCGCGCCGCCGTCCCGCCCTCTTCGCCACCGCCGCCGGGGTCGCGGGCTTCATGCTCGCCCGCTTCCTGAAGAGCTCGGCCGAGGAGGTGGAGGAGCGGCGCATGCACGGTGCCTGGCAGCGCGAGCAGCGCCACGCCCGCCGCTACGGCGGTGCGGGCTACGCGCCGGGCGCCGCGCAGGCGGGCTTCGAGACCTCGGGACGCGATCCCGGCGGCTACGGCGCCGAGCGCCGGCCGTCCGGCGAGACCCACGCGGGTCCCACGGGCACCGGCGCCGCCCGCAGCGAGAGCCCGAACGTCTCGGGCACCCGCACGCCCGAGCGGTCCGGCGGCGCGCCGGGCACGTCCAACGCGGCCGCGGCGCAGGCCGCCGCCAACGCCGCCGCGCGCCCGCGCGGCGAGAGCTGAGGAGGCCGTCATGGATCATCGCGATCCCGCAGCCGACGCCGAGTACGCCCGCCGCAGCGCCCGCGAGAACGCCTCGATCCAGGGCCTCGTCGCCGAGGCCCTGCGCGAGGCGGCCGATCTCGCCCGCAAGGAGGTGGCCCTCTTCCGCGCGGAGATGAGCCACAACGTGAAGCTCGTCGTGGCCGGTCTCGTAGCGCTTCTCGCCTCGAGCGTCTTCGCCATCGGCACGATCATCCTGCTCACGGACGCCCTGGTGGACTGGCTCGCCGTGGTCGTCGGGTCCGATGCGCTCGCGTCGTTGATCGTGGCCGGCGTGCTGCTCGTGATCACGATCGCGCTCGTCCTCTACGGACGCTCGAAGCTGTCCGCGGCCACGCTCGAGCCCACGCACACGATCCGCTCGGTGGAGCGCGACGGCGACGTGCTCTCGAACCGGCGCCACTGACCCCGAGGGGAACGCGATGAACAAGATGACCGATCTCGAGCGGGACATCGAGGAGAGCCGCGCGCGGCTCGACCACACGATCGACCGCCTGCAGGACCGCATGAACGCGTCCGGCGTCGCCGACGACGTGCTCGGCACGGCGCGGCGCTACGGCTGGGGCCCGCAGCTCGACCGCGCGGCCGAGGCGATCCGGGAGAACCCGATTCCGGTCCTGCTGGTCGCCGCCGGCGTCGGCTGGCTCGCCTTGTCGATGACGAGCGCCGGCCGGCGCCGGACGGCTCGCGAGGATCTGAAGCAGCGGGGCGTCTGGGATCGCCCCGCGCGTCGACACGTCTCGGGTGATCCCGCCCTGCGCGACACCGACATCGACCCGGCCGCACGGGCGCATCCCGTCCCCGCGGACATGGTGCGCACGGAGACGCCCGCCGGGGCCGGCCGCCCGCCGGTCGAGCCCCTCAGCCCCGAACGTCCGGCGCCCTACGCGCCGGTGGCGGGATCGACATCGGGCGTGCGCCGCTGACGCGGGGCGCGCCGCCGTCGAGCCTGCGAGACACACGATCGAGGCGAATGCCTCGCGAAAGGAGACCATCATGGCCGAGATCAGGAAGGACGAGAAGCCGATCGTCGAGCCGGGCGACGCCCGCTCGGATCGCCCGGCCCAGCCCGCCACGGCGGCGAGCCCGGTCTCGCCCGCCGCG
This sequence comes from Salinarimonas sp. NSM, assembly GCF_052380005.1. Classification (NCBI taxonomy): domain Bacteria; kingdom Pseudomonadati; phylum Pseudomonadota; class Alphaproteobacteria; order Hyphomicrobiales; family Salinarimonadaceae; genus Salinarimonas; species Salinarimonas sp. NSM. Next base: position 12,392 of record NZ_JBQTCJ010000007.1, on the reverse strand, counting down.
CCGGGCTCGACGCCCGGCATGAGCCCGACGCCGATGCCCGCGACCCCGGGTGCGGCCGGGACGCCGCCCTACACGCCGAATCCCGCGCCTGGCGGCACCTACTCGCCGCACCCGACCTACGCCGCCGCCCCCGGCGGCGGCCGCGCCGGTTCGAGCTCGTCGGATTCGGTGCGCGACCGCGCCGCCCGAGCCTACGAGGAGACCCGCCACCGCGCCGCCGGTGCGCAGGAGCACGGGCGCGAGCGTCTCGGCGAGGCCCGCGCCCGCGGCGAGGGCTACTACGACGAGGCCCGTCGCCGCGGCGAGGAGTACTACGAGGAGGCGAGCCGCCGCGGCCAGGCCGCCTGGGATCAGGCGCGCCACTACGGCGAGGAATACTACGAGGACGCCATGGCCTACGGCCGCGAGGCCTACGACGCCGGCCGCGGCATCCTGCGCGAGAACCCGATCCTGATCGGCGTGCTCGGCCTCGCCGCCGGCCTCGCGCTCGGCGCGCTCCTGCCGCGCACGCGCCAGGAGGACCGGTACTACGGGCCCTACGCCGACGAGGCGCGCCGTCGCGGCTACGACTACGCCCGCGAGGCGCAGGAGCGCGGCATGGGCTACGCCCGCGACGCGATCGACCGCGGCCGGGACTACGCCCACCACGCCTTCTCCGAGGAGGGCGGCCACCCCGTCCACGAGGACGAATGGCGTCGCGAGCGCAACGAGGAAGAGGACGCCGCGCGGCGCACGAGCCCCGGCGGCAACGGGCGTCACTGACGTCCTCGCCTTCCCGCGGGCGCCGACCCGACGACGAGCGGCCGCGTGCCCCGCCTCCAGGCGGTGGCGCGCGGCCCGGTCGCGTTCGGGCGCGCGTCCGGCCGCGCCCCCGGCTTGTCGGCACTCCCGCTTCGTCGTACACACGGGCTTCCGGCCTTCGCCCCGCAGGGCGGTCCGAACCTTTCCCGACCACGCGCGGCCCTCGTGCGCGGCGGGTGTCGAACACGCGACGGGCAGGGCATGAAGATCGTCGTCTGCGGCGCGGGACAGGTGGGCTCCACCATCGCGCGCCATCTCGCCAACGAGGGGATCGACGTCACCGTCGTGGACTCCGATCCCGCCCAGGCCAGGCGCGTGGACGAGAGCTACGAGGTCCGCGGCATGGTGGGCCACGCCTCGCACCCGGAGGTGCTCGAGCGCGCCGGCTGTCGCGAGGCGGACATGCTGATCGCCGTCACGCGCTCGGACGAGGTGAACATGGTGGCCGCCCAGGTCGCCTATTCGCTCTTCCGCGTGCCGCGCCGCATCGCCCGTGTGCGCCATCACGGCTACCTCGACCCCTATTCCCGCGCGCTCTACGCCGCCGACCAGATGCCCATCGACGTCGTCATCTCGCCCGAGCTCGAGGTGGCGAACGGCGTCGCGCGCCGCCTGCGCACGCCCGGCGCCTTCGACACCGTGCCGCTGGCGGAAGGCCGCGTGCAGCTGATGGGCATCCACACCGACACGCCGGGCTGCGTGCTCACCGGTCGCACGCTCTCCGAGGTGCCGCAGGTGATGCCCGACCCGCACATGATCGTCGTCGCCATCGTGCGCGACGGCACCGCCTTCGTGCCCAAGGGCGCCGACCGCATCGAGAAGGGCGACGACGTCTACGTCGTCACCGAGCCCTCCCGGGTCGACCGGGTGATGGCCGTGTTCGGCCACGAGGAGCGGGTCGCGCGCCGCGTCGTGGTGGTCGGCGGCGGCAACGTCGGGCTCAACCTCGCCAAGATGCTCGCCCGCGAGGCGCCCTACGTGCGCCTCAAGATCATCGAGCATTCCCGCGAGCGCGCGGAGTTCGTCTCCCGCGAGCTCGGCGACCGCGCCGTGGTGCTGCACGGGGACGCGCTCGACACCGACGTGCTCGAGGAGGCGAACGCCGGCTCCGCCGAGACGGTGGTCGCCGTCACCAACGACGACGAGACCAACATCTTCTCCTCCGTGCTCGCCAAGCGCATGGGCTGCAAGCGCGCGATCACGCTCGTCAACAAGACGAGCTACGAGCCGATCATGCCCTCGCTCGGCATCGACGCGGTGGTCTCGCCCAACGCCATCACCATCTCGACCATCCTGCGCCACGTGCGCCACCGCTCGGTGTCGGCGCTCTACACGCTGCGCGAGGAGTTCGGCGAGGTGATCGAGGCGAAGGCGCAAGCCGGCTCGAAGCTCGTATCGGGCCCGATCAACCAGATCGGCCTGCCCGACGGCATGCTCATCGGGGCGGTCGTGCGCGGCGAGCAGGTCGTGATCCCCCATGGCGACTTCCTGGTCCAGGCCGGGGATTCCGTCATTGCGATGGTGACCTACAAGGCGCTGAAGAAGGCGGAGGCCTTCCTGGCGGGCAAGGGACCCGACATCCGCATCGGCGAGCGCTGAGCCGATGGCGCGCGTCTCGCTCGACACCTGGACGCCGCCGGCCTTCCGGCCGATCATGCTCCTCGTCGGCGGGATGCTCTTGTCGCTCTCGGCGGCGATGCTGATCCCCGCCGGCTTCGATCTCTACGCCCGCAACGAGGACTGGCGTGCCTTCGCGCTCTCCTCGGCCGTCACCTTCACCTGCGGGATCTCCCTCGTGACGGTGGCGCGCACCAAGCTCGCCGGCGGGCTGACGCTGCGCCAGGCCTTCGTGCTCACCCCGCTGACCTGGCTGACGGTGGCCCTCTTCGCCGCCCTGCCGCTGTACTTCTCCGACTACGCCCAGCTGCGCGAGAGCTTCGCCAACGCCTTCTTCGAATCGATGTCGGGCCTCACCACGACGGGCGCGACGGTGATCGTGGGCCTGCAGGACGCGCCGCCCGGCGTGCTGATCTGGCGGGCGCTGCTGCAGTGGATGGGCGGCATCGGCATCATCGCCACCGCGATCGCCATCCTGCCGGCGCTCGGCGTCGGCGGCATGCAGCTCTTCCGCACAGAGAGCTCGGACCGCTCGGAGAAGGTGCTGCCGCGGGTGCGCGAGATCGCGACCGCCATCGTGTCGCTCTACGCCGGCTTCACGGTCGCCTGCGCGCTCGCCTACTGGATCGCGGGGATGACGCCCTTCGACGCGCTGGCGCACGCGCTCACCACGATCTCGACGGCGGGCTTCTCGACCCACGACAACTCGCTCGGCAATTGGGTGAACCCGGCGGTGCACTGGATCGCGGTCGTCGGCATGCTGGCGGGCGCCGTGCCCTTCGTGCTCTACGTACGCCTGTTCCAGGGCGAGCTCGACACGCTGCGCAACAGCCAGGTGCGCATCCTGTTCGGCTTCCTCGCGGTGGTGGTCACGCTGATGACGCTCTGGCTCGTCTCCTCGGAGCGCTACGCGCTGGTCGACGCGATACGCCACGCGGCCTTCAACATCGTCTCGGTGGTGACGACGACGGGCTTCGCCTCCACCGACTACGGCGCCTGGGGCAACGTGGCGGTGGGCGTGTTCTTCGGCCTGATGTTCGTGGGCGGCTGCACGGGCTCCACCGCGGGCGGCGTGAAGATCTTCCGCTACGAGGTGATGGCGCGGCTGCTGCACAGCCACTTCCTGCACCTGATCTATCCCCGCGGCGTCTTCCCGCGCACCTACGCCAAGCGCCCGCTTCCCGACGACGTCGTCGCCTCCGTGGTGGTGTTCTTCTCGCTGTTCTTCGTGTGCTACTCGATCATCACCATCGTGCTGATGGCCTTCGACCTCGACTTCCTGACGAGCGCCTCGGCCGCCGTATCCGCCCTGTCGAACGTCGGCCCGGGCCTCGGCCCGATCATCGGGCCCGCCGGCAACTTCTCCTCGCTGCCCGACCCGGTGAAATGGGTTTTGGCGTTCGCCATGCTGCTCGGGCGGCTCGAGCTCTTCACGGTGCTGATCCTGTTCATGCCGCGGTTCTGGCGGGGGTAGCTCCCCTCTTCCGGACGGGAGAGGTGCCGGGGGTGAGGGCGTACGGGGTTGGCGAGGCGCCCTCCGAATCGGTGTGCGGCCCGGCATTCTCGGGAGGCGCTGCGCCAAGCGAGATCATGCTCCCCACCACGATCGGCCTGTGTGCCGACGGCTGCTCAAGGTGCGGGGTCGAGCCGAATGGTGCCGCGGCTGCCGCCGTGCGCCCGCATCGTGATCTCAGGCCGCGCGCCTGACCCGACCTCGACGTCCGCGCCGAGCATCCTCCAGCTGCAGCCAAGGTACGCGGTGCCGATCTGGGATCGCAAGCCCGTGACCTTCCGGCATCGTGCATCCTTTCCCCTCCCCATTGCCCCCTCCGCCCCCACCCATTATGCTCCGTTCGGCTTACCGAACGAATTCGATCGTTCGATCGGCTCATCCCGCTCCCCGGACCCCGTATCCCGCCCATGACCGCCGCCGCCCCCATCCCCGACTCCACCCTCGCGCGCGAGGCGCGCTCGCAGGCCGACGAGCCGCAGAGCCTCGTCATGCGCTTCTCGGGGGACGAGCCGCTGATGATGGATTGCGGCACGGCGCTCGCGCCCTGGCAGCTCGCCTACCAGACCTACGGCGCGCTGAACGCGCAGCGCTCGAACGCGGTGCTGATCTGCCACGCGCTGACGGGGGACCAGCACGTCGCCAACGTGCATCCGGTCACCGGCAAGCCGGGCTGGTGGTCGAGCTTCGTCGGGCCGGGCCGGCCGATCGACACGGACCGGTTCTTCGTGATCTGCGCCAACGTCATCGGCGGCTGCATGGGCTCGACCGGCCCGGCCTCCACCAACCCGGAGACGGGCGCGCCGTGGGGGCTCGACTTTCCGCTGGTCACGATCCGCGACATGGTGCGCGCGCAGGCGATGCTGGTGGAGAAGCTCGGCATCGACGACCTGTTCTGCGTCGTCGGCGGCTCGATGGGCGGGATGCAGGTGCTCGAATGGGCGGCGCTCTACCCGCAGCGCGTCTTCGCGGCGATGCCGATCGCGGCCTCCGCGCGCCATTCCGCGCAGAACATCGCCTTCCACGAGGTCGGCCGCCAGGCGGTGATGGCCGATCCGGACTGGCGCGGCGGGCGCTACCTCGAGGAGGGCGCGCGTCCGCGCAAGGGGCTCGCCGTCGCGCGGATGGGCGCGCACGTCACCTACCTGTCGGAGAGCGCGCTGCACCGCAAGTTCGGCCGGCGCCTGCAGGAGCGCGAGGCGCCGACCTTCTCCTTCGACGCCGACTTCCAGATCGAGAGCTACCTGCGCTACCAGGGCATCACCTTCGTCGAGCGCTTCGACGCCAATTCGTATCTCTACGTCACCCGGGCGATGGACTACTTCGATCTCGCCGACACGCACGGCGGCAAGCTCGCCGACGCGTTCCGCGGCACGCGCACGCGCTTCTGCGTGATGAGCTTCACCTCCGATTGGCTGTTCCCCACCGAGGAGAGCCGCGCGGTGGTGCGCGCGCTCAACGCGGCGGGGGCGTCGGTCTCCTTCGTCGAGATCGAGAGCGACAAGGGCCACGACGCCTTCCTGCTCGACGAGCCGGACATGTTCGCGGCCGCCAAGGGCTTCGTCGACGGCGCCGCCGCGGCGCGGGGGATCTCGCGATGACCGTGCACCAGCCAGCTCCCGCGCTTCCCGCCCCGGTCGGTCCCGCCGGCGAGGCCGTGCAGCCGCGCAAGGACCATCTGCTGCTCGCGGGCATGGTCGCGCCGGGCGCGCGCGTGCTCGACGTCGGCTGCGGCGACGGCTCCTTGCTGGCGCTCCTGCGCGACCGCAACGGCGCCGACGGGCGCGGCATCGAGATCGCCCGCGACAACGTCGCCGCCTGCCTGGCGAAGGGCCTCTCCGTCATCCAGGGCGACGCCGACACGGATCTCGCGGACTATCCCGACGACGCGTTCGACTACGTCGTGCTCTCGCAGACGATCCAGGCGACGCGGCATCCACGGGAGGTGCTCGAGCACATGCTGCGCATCGGCACCCGCGCCATCGTCTCCTTCCCCAATTTCGGGCACTGGCGCGTGCGCGTCGACATCGGGCTGCGCGGACGCATGCCGGTGAACGAGACGATGCCCTACACGTGGTTCGAGACGCCCAACATCCACTTCTGCACGATCCGCGATTTCGTCGGCCTGTGCGAGCTCGTCGGCGCGCGCATGGAGAAGGCGTGGGTGCTGGACGGGCGCGGCGAGCCGGTGCGTGTGCTGCTGCCGTGGTGGGCCTGGAACATACTCGGCGAGCAGGGCGTGTTCCTGCTCAGCCGGACCTGATTCATATCGTCATCTTTCGTGATCGAACGCACGGCGCTTTCGCTCGTTGTCAGGCCGACATCGGAACTCATCCGAAACGGACACACGAGAGGTGATGCCATGCGCACCATGAATTTCGCGAAGCTGACGCCCATCGTGGCCATCCTCGCGCTCGCCGCCTGCGACAACGAGACGACCACGGCCGAGGCGCCGGTGATCGAGGAGGAGACCGCGATCGTCGAGCAGGAGGCCCCGGTCGTCGAGAACGAGACCGCCGCGGTCGAGCCGCTCGGAACCGAGACGGAGACCGAGGTCGGCGCGACCGACCCCGTGACCGGCACGGCCACCGAGACGGACACCGCGGCGACCGAGATCGAGCCGATCGTCGAGGGCGGCGGCGAGGCCGAGGTCACCGTGATCACGCCCGATGCCGGGTCGCAGACGACCGCCCAGGCGACCGACAGCGGCACGCCGTTCGGCGCCGGGACGACCGGTGAGGCCACCGGCGCGATCAGCGCCACGACCGGGGCGATGATCGACCCGGGCACCTACGCGTCCGACCAGCTCTCGCTCGAGCTCGCCGATGGCGGCACGTTCACCCTGACGGGTCCGGACGGCAACGCCGTCGAGGGCGACTGGCGGGTGTTCGATCAGACGCTGACGCTCTCCAACGTCGAGGGCGCCACCGGCGACGCGTCGTTCCCGATGACCTGCACCATCGCCGAGGAGGGCGAGGGCTTCCGCATCTCGGCGGAGACGTCGTCCTGCGAGATGCTCGACGGCCAGGTGTTCCAGCCCCAGGGCTGACGACGCGGCCGAGTGAGAGCGCCGTCCCTCAGGACGCGCGCAGCAGAGGGAGGCCGGCCTCGTCGCCGGCCTCTTTCGCGTGCGCAGGCCCCGCTCGCGCACGCTCCCGGGCGGCGCGCTCGGCCTCGGAGAGATGCGCCCGAACAGGTGCGAAGCTGCGGCGGTGGGCCGGGCAGGGGCCGTGGGCGGCGAGCGCCGCGAGATGCTCGGGCGTGCCGTACCCCATGTGGCGCGCGAAGCCGTAGGCCGGATGCACGGCGTCGAGCCGCGTCATCATCCGGTCGCGCGTCACCTTGGCGACGATCGAGGCCGCCGCGATCGCCGCGACCGCACCGTCCCCGCCGATCACGGCGCGGCCCTCGCAGGAGAGGCCCGGCGGCACGTCGCGCCCGTCGACGAGGGCGAGATCGGGTGGGCAGGGCAGCGCGAGCAACGCGCGGCACATGGCCGCCAGCGTCGCGCCGCGGATGTTGCGGCGGTCGATCTCGTCGGGTCCGGCGCTCGCCACCGCGACGTGGGCGCGTGCGAGGATGGTCTCGTAGAGCGCCTCGCGGCGCTCCGGCGCGAGCGTCTTCGAATCGGCGAGCCCCCGGGGCACGGGGCCGTGGAACACCACCGCCGCGCAGACGACCGGGCCGGCGAGCGGCCCGCGGCCGGCCTCGTCGATCCCCGCGACGAGGGCGCCCGGCGCGAGCGCACGCTCGCGGCGCCCGTCGAGCCGGGGGGGCGAGGTCTGCGCGGCTCGTTTCCTGGCGTCGGCGGGGGGCATGCGGCCTCGCGATCGGGCGGCGCGAATCGGCGCCGTCGCCACGCATCCTACCCGCCTCGATTTGCGCGCGCGACCCGCCCGCGCTACCCCGCCGATCGAGGCTTATCGAACGGAGGCGTTTACCGCCCGTTCAGCACGAGGTCCGACGCTCTCGCTCCAGGGGGCGCGCGCCGCCGGGAAGGGATGATCTCATGAAGCACGTCGCGGTCCTGATGGGCGGCTCCTCGGCCGAGCGGCCGGTGAGCCTGAGCACCGGGCGCGCCTGCGCCGCCGCGCTCCAGAGCGTCGGCTTCCGCGCGACGACCGTCGATGTCGGGCCGGACGTGGCGCACGACCTCGCGGCGCTCGCCCCGGACGTCGCCTTCAACGCGCTGCATGGTCCGATGGGCGAGGACGGGCGCATCCAGGGCCTGCTCGAATACCTGCGCATCCCCTACACCCATTCCGGCGTGCTCGCCTCGGCACTGGCGATGCAGAAGGACAAGGCCAAGATCGTGATGGCCGCCGCCGGCGTGCCGGTGGCGACGGGCCTCGTCTGCACCCGCTTCGAGGCGGCGCGGCGCCACGTGCTGCCGCCGCCCTACGTGCTCAAGCCCGTGGCGGAGGGCTCGTCCTTCGGCGTCGTCATCGTGCGCGAGGACAGGACGCATCCGCCCCAGGAGATCGCCCGCGAGGACTGGCCCTACGGCGACGTCCTGCTCGCGGAGGAATACGTGGCGGGGCGCGAGCTGACCTGCGCCGTCATGGGCGACCGGGCGCTCGACGTCATCGACATCCGCCCCGCCACGGGGGCGTTCTACGACTACGACGCGAAATATGCCGCGGGCGGCTCGATCCACGTCCTGCCCGCGGACCTTAAACCGAAAATTTACCATCAGGTCCAAGAGTCGGCGTTAACGGCGCATCAAGCTCTCGGCTGTCGAGGGGTGACGAGGACCGACTTTCGCTACGACGACGGCCCCGGCGGGACCGGAAAGCTCGTGGCGCTCGAGGTCAACACCCAGCCCGGCATGACACCGACGAGCCTCGTGCCCGAGATCGCAGCCCATGCGGGCTACAGCTTCGGTGAGCTTGTACGATGGATGGTGGAGGACGCCTCGCTGAACCGCTGACCGCCGGATCGCCCGGCGGCGCGACGGCGCGTGCCGGGCTCCGCGCGGCCCTGCGGCTCGACGCGCTGGGCTCCGCTCTCTCCGCCGACCTTCCGGCCGCCTTCCGCCGCCGCGGGCCGATGGCCCGCCTCGAGCGGCGCCTGCCGCGCTGGGCCGGAACGATGCTGCTCACGGCGTTCTTCGGGGCGACGACGATCGCCGGCCTCTCCGCCGGCGGCCGGCTCGACGCCTTCTTCGCGCAGAACGGGTCTCCCCGCGACGTGCTCGCCCGGGCGCTCGGCTTCGGCATCGACGCCGTGACCATCTCCGGCATCGCGCGCCTCGACGAGCGCGAGGTGCTCGCCGCCGCGGGGATCGACCCGCGCGGCTCGCTGCCCTTCCTCGACGCTGGCATCGCCCGCGAGGGGCTCGAGGCGCTGCCCCTCGTCGGCCACGCCTCGGTGCGCAAGCTCTTCCCGAACCAGGTGACGATCGGCATCGAGGAGCGCGAGCCCTACGCCCTCTGGCAGGTCGACGGGCGTGTCTACGTCATCGCCGCGGACGGGCGCGTCATCGACGTCTTCCACGACGATCCGCGCTACCGCGTCCTGCCGCACGTCGTCGGCGAGGGCGCCAACGAGCGGCTCGACGACTACTTCGCCATCGTCGACGCGGCCGGCCCGCTGCGGGCGCGCATCCGCGCCGGCAGCCTCGTCGCCGAGCGGCGCTGGACGCTCACCCTCGACAGCGGCATCGACCTGCGGCTGCCCGAGCGCGACCCGATGGCGGCGCTCGCCCGCTTCGTCGCGCTGGAGCGCGAGCACGCGCTCCTCGACAAGGACATCATCGCCGTGGACCTGCGCATGCCCGATCGAATCGTCGTGCGGCTCACGGAGGAGGCGGCCGCGGCGCGCGCCGAGGAGATGGAGGACCGCCCGCTGCGTGGCCGGGGGGTGCGCACGTGAGCGCGACCGTCGTCCTCCCCCGCCTGAAGCCGCTCTCCGCACGCAAGGGCGCGATCCTCTCCGTGCTGGACGTCGGCACCTCGAAGATCGTCTGCCTGGTCGCCCAGCTGCAGCCCTGGGAGGGCGCGGAGGGGCTGACCAACCGCACGCATCTCGCACGCATCCTCGGCATCGGCCACCATCGCTCGACCGGGCTCAAGGGCGGCGCCATCGTCGACCTCGAGGCCGCCGAGACGGCGATCCGGCACGCGGTCCACGCCGCGGAGCGGATGGCGAAGGTCGAGATCCAATCCGTCGTCGTCAACCTGACCGGCGGGCGGATCGCCTCGCAGCGGCTCTCGTCGAGCGTCGTCGCCCGCGGCACGGTGGGCGATTCGGAGATCCAGCGCGCGCTGCGGCTCGCCACCGCCGGGGGCGTCGGGCAGGGCCGGATCACGCTCCATTCGATCCCGCTCGCCTACACGCTCGACAGCCAGGCCGGCATCGCCGACCCCACCGGCATGCTCGGCGAGAAGCTCTCGATCGACCTGCACGTCGTCGGGGCCCAGGCGGCTGCGGCGCGAAACCTGATGCTCGCGATCCAGCGCTGCCATCTCGACGTCGAGGCCGTGGTGGCGACGCCCTACGCGGCCGGGCTCTCCGCGCTCTCCGACGACGAGGCCGAGATGGGCGTCGTCGTCGTCGACTGCGGCGGGGGCACGACCTCGGTCGGCGTCTTCGAGGCGGGGCATCTCGTCCACGCGGACGCGCTCGCGGTCGGCGGCCACCACGTCACCATGGACGTGGCGCGCGGCCTCGCGACCAAGCTCTCCGCGGCCGAGCGGCTGAAGACGCTGCACGGCGCCTGCATCGCGTCCGCCGCCGACGAGCGGGACCTGATCCACGTCCCGACCGTCGACGAGGACGAGCGCGCGCTCGCCGCGCACCTGCCGAAATCGCATCTCGTGCGCATCGTGCGGCCGCGGGTCGAGGAGATCCTCGAGCTCGTGCGCGACCGCCTCGGCGAGGCCGGCCACGGCCCGCGGCCGGGCCGGCGCATCGTTCTCACGGGCGGCGCGAGCCAGCTCGCGGGGCTGCCGGAGACGGCACGCCGCATCCTCGAGGGGCCGGTCCGCATCGGCCGTCCGCTCGGGATCAAGGGGCTGCCCGAGGCGGCCAAGGGACCCGCCTTCACGGCGGCGGTGGGGCTCCTCGTCTACCCGCAGGTGGCGCACGCGGAGCGCTTCGACACCCGCGGCGGGCAGGTGGGGGGCGCCGAGGGGCAGGGCTACATCTCGCGGGTCGGGCGATGGCTGCGCGAGAGCTTCTGAGGTGAGCCGGCCCGCGCCGGCATGACGGGCGCGCGGCACGGTCGGGACACGGAACAGGGGCGGCGTCGAGAGAGCGCCGCGGGACACGGGACAGGGCACGAGAGGGCAAGCCAATGGCTCAGATCAATCTGCAGGCTCCGGACATTCGCGAGCTCAAGCCGCACATCACCGTCTTCGGCGTGGGCGGCGCCGGCGGCAACGCCGTCAACAACATGATCGACTCGGGGCTCCAGGGCGTCGAGTTCGTGGTCGCCAACACCGACGCGCAGGCGCTCGCCTCCTCGCGGGCGAGCCGCATCGTGCAGATGGGCGTCGCCGTCACCGAGGGCCTCGGCGCCGGCTCGCAGCCGGACGTCGGCCGCGCCGCCGCCGAGGAGGTGATCGACGAGATCCGCGATCAGCTCTCGGGCGCGCACATGGTGTTCATCACCGCCGGAATGGGCGGCGGCACCGGCACGGGCGCCGCGCCGGTGATCGCGCGGGCCGCCCGCGAGATGGGCATCCTCACGGTGGGCGTCGTGACCAAGCCCTTCCAGTTCGAGGGCTCGCGGCGCATGAAGCTCGCCGAGGCGGGGATCCAGGAGCTGCAGTCGAACGTCGACACGCTCATCGTCATCCCCAACCAGAACCTCTTCCGCGTCGCCAACGAGCGTACCACCTTCGCCGACGCCTTCGCGATGGCGGACCAGGTGCTCTACTCCGGTGTGGCCTGCATCACTGACCTGATGGTGAAGGAGGGCCTCATCAACCTCGACTTCGCCGACGTGCGCGCGATCATGCGCGGCATGGGCAAGGCGATGATGGGCACGGGCGAGGCGTCCGGCGACAACCGCGCGCTGCAGGCGGCCGAGGCGGCGATCGCCAACCCGCTCCTCGACGACGTCTCGATGAAGGGCGCCCGCGGGCTGCTCATCTCGATCACCGGCGGCCCCGACCTCACCCTCTACGAGGTGGACGAGGCGGCGACCCGCATCCGCGAGGAGGTCGATTCGGAGGCGAACATCATCCTGGGCGCCACCTTCGACGAGACCCTCGAGGGTGTCATTCGCGTGTCCGTGGTCGCCACGGGCATCGACCACGAGCTCGCCGCAGCGGCGCTCGAGGTCTCCGCCACCGAGCAGCGCATCGCCGAGGTGGCCGAGCGCCTGCGCGCCGAGGCCCGCGCCCGCGCCGCTCAGCAGGCGCAGGGGCAGGCTCACGGGCAGGCTCACGGGCAGGCTCCCGCGCCCGCGACGACGACCGTCGTGCCGCAGGTGCCGGCGCAGCGCGCCGCCGAGGCG